>CAYSBB010000078.1:0-5677 GCA_964429205.1 uncultured Erysipelothrix sp. | reverse complement strand
TATGTGCTCATTTTTTGACTCGTTATACCGTAAGTATATGGACGAATCCCCTAATCCAAGCTTTTTCAACAATTTCACACAATTTCACAACATTTAGTAAAAAAACGATGATTTCTATCAAAACCGGCACGAAAAAGCCACAATCACGAAGATTGTGGCTTTAATTAGAGAAATTAGTTCAGACTGATATCAAATAAATCCTTAAATGATGCGACAGTTCTTGTGTCTTCAAACATGTCATCTTCTAAGTATGGTTCTTTAATGACGAAGTCACCTAAGAAAGTAATGCCATTATCAAGTGGCAGTAAAACACCATCCAGATAACTTGGAACTTGTGAGAGGTCAATGAAGTCTTCTAAGAGTTTGGTGGATGATTCAACTAGGTAGTTTGTGTCATCATGATGAATAAGCGCAACACCTGATTGTTGGTGAAGGACAATCCCATCGTTTATCACAATGGCGTGTTTGAAGGGTTTGACGTCTTCATAATCTTGGTGGGTGAGTGTTTTTAGGACTTCGTTTTTGAGTTCATCATCTTCAAAGAGATCAATGATGGCTTGAGATACCTCGTCGTCATCGATTGGCTCATATGATGGTTGTATGTCTGCATATTCAAGTGCTGCAATGATTGTGTCATGGGCATTTTTTATAAATTCTTTGTCTACGGTGAGGACTTCATCTTCTAAAGCTTGAATATAGATAAAGAAAGTCATACCGCCCCACTTCCAAATGGGCCAGTTCATTTCTAAGAGTGCTTTATCATAGTCTGGGTCATTTGCAGAATTGTTGAAGTATACCATGGGATCAAAATCATCTTGTAGGTGAATATGGGTAATTCTTGCGAAAGCGTGCATATCATCCTTATAAGCAGGATGTATATTTTCTTTTGGATAGTTTTCAATGATTTGTTTGGGAACACCATAGAGCGCAAATTCGATATAAAGTTCTTTATCATAGATTACACGATAACTTGGAATAACATCGTAAAATTCATGGTCATAATATTGATGAAAGTGATAACGCCCATCTTCAGTATATTCTAAGTCTTTGATATAAAGATACTTAAAGATTGTTTCATGATGCATCATGTCAAATTCATAGCCATCAAATACTTCGAATATTGTATCGTATATTTCTACCGTATCAATATAGCCATAAACGTCTAAAAACCCAAGAACACATGCTTCTACTTCTTTTTTTAGTATGATGTCATCTATATTTTTTATGGCATTCATTGCGTCTTTAATTTCAGGGATGAGTTTACAACTCATTTTATTGTCTACTCTTTTAAAATCCTCTATGAAGAGTATTTCTTCTAAGTTTCGTTTTGTGTAAATATGAAAATTCTCATCAAGCACATAGTCACTTTTTTCTTTTGAAACTTCTTGAAATTTCTCAAAGTGATTGAGCGAAAGAAAATCAATTGCCATGTGTGGATCTTTTCTAAAAGCTTCTTGTATTTCTTGAACCATCTTATAACGCGTAATACGTTCGTATGCCTTTGGTTTTTCAACTAATACTTCATAATAACTGTAGACCGTGTCTTTTCTGATACTGTTGATAAGATTTTGCATTATTTCACACTCCTGTTACTGATAGTATATTATATTTGCGTGTGGATTTGTGGTTATATTATGCATTTAATGCCTTTAATTCATGATATAGTATAAATATTAGATGAATGGAGGGTGTTTATGAGAAAAAGTTTCAAACATTTTATGATTTACTGTCTTGTGTTATTTTTGGTTGCAGGTTTTATGATCTTTATCTTTAAACTTGATGATGATTACGCAAGAATTACTGCTGTTGATTATGAAGCAACTGTTGTTGATGATATAGGCAGTAATGGTAAAGTGCATATTAAAGAGCGCTTAACCTTTGATGTACATGCCGCAAGTAAAGACAATACCTTTTGGGAATTGTGGCGAGAACTTCCTGAAGCTTATTATGATGGCGTCAAAGTTGACTATAATGTCATATCTGTCAAAGAAGTCCAAGCCGATGGCACACTTCTTTCACTTCCAGAAAGTGACAAGCTTTACTGGTATGATGAAGACTTCACCGATGATTCAGGTGTTTATGGCCCTGGAAAATGGTTTCACTCAGAAGGCCCCTATGATGATTATTACAATTATGAATCACTCATCTTTTATGTGGATGGCATCTATCGCGATACCGTAACTTATGAAATTGAATATGAAATGTTCAATGCTTCACTGAGATATCATGATGCATCAGAACTTTACTTAGCCATGTATAGCGGATCTACCACAAAATACTTAAAATCATTTAGTGCCAAAATAAACATCCCTTCAGATAAAATGCCACGTGAAGAAAATTATAAGGCTTACACTTATGGTACTGATGCACATGCATTTGATTTTACGACAAGTGATAATTTGGTACCTGGTTATGTCACTTTTAGTTTTAATCTGGATGAAGAAGCTTTAAAGTTCCACGACTATAACGAATACATTGAATTTGCGATGATTACCTTTGGGGATGACAAACACATCTTTACAGAAAATGCATCACTCAATGATTACTACCTCAGTGATGTCTTAGATGACATCATGCACGAACAAGAAGTATATGAAAGCTTACCTTCTGTATATCATGAAAAGAAAGTCATTTTACTGAAGACCTTATCTTTTATTTCTGTAGGTTTAGTGGTACTTGTGATTCTTATTGAACGCCTTTATAGACGCTCAGTCGCATTATTTAAACCAGAACAGAAGATCGAATACTTCAGAGACATCCCCAGTGATGCAGATCCAAGTTTCATAAGACAACTGGTCTTCAATGATCAAAAGGATATCATGGGGCAAGAAGGCTTTGCGAGTGCTCTACTATCACTCATTCAAAAGAAGGCCATTGAACTTGAAACAAAAGATCAAACGAAAAAAGATATCCCTTCAAACATTCTGATTAAAATTAATCAAAATGATGTGGCCCTCAGTTCCATTGAAAAACATTACTTTGACTTAATTGAACGACATACAAAAAATGAAGCCATTACACTTAAAGATCTACAAGATCGTATTGAAAAAGACTACAGCTATACAGACTCATTTGTGAAACGCGTCGAAACCGCTTTAAAACAATATGGTGTCACAAACAAGTACTACCAAAAACTCAACTATAAAACCCCTAAGAACACCATGAAAGGTTTTGGCATTGCGATTCTTATTATTGGAATCGTAATCACCATTATTGGAAACCTCTCACTCTATGGAACACGAATGGACTTAGGATATGGTGCATTCTTTGTGTTGGGCGCAGGATTTCTAATTTCAAGTGTGTATCTCATGGTCCTTTCAAGACAATACATTCTCTTCACTCAGTTTGGTGCGGATGAACGTGAGAAATGGCGTGCACTCTATCGTTTCTTAAACAACGAAACCTTAATGGTAGAGCGCGGTGTCAAAGATCTTGTTCTATGGGAAAAATATTTAATCTATGCGACAGCCTTTGGGATTTCTCATAAGGTCATTAAAGCCTTTAAGATGGTCTTCCCTAAAGAAGTCATTGAAACTTCACGCTTATACTACAACACACGCATGACACGCAACAACACCTTTAGAAACTATACCCGTTCACTCTCATCCTCTACACGATCCGCAAGCTTTGTCTCAAGATCTGGTGGTCACTCTGGTGGCTATGGTGGTGGGGGCCGCGGTGGCGGTGGCGGCGGTGGTGGTCACTAAAGTAAAAAAAGTCTTTATGACTTTTTTTAATGGAATTTATCTTTCTTCGGTGGTTTTTTTAGACTTAATAAAGACATATCGCCCGCCCCAACTGTATGATAAATCTTAAACCCTTTTGTTTGAAACTCATAAAAGATTTTCTTTAAGTCTCGATGGACTTCATCACCATAAATAACAATATTCTTTATATTCTGATCTTTTAAAAACTTTGGGGATGGGATATCTTGATCATATAAATCCCAGCTGTTATCAAACACAGATTTATCAAACTTATGTCTTAAGATACGATTACTATCGAGTAGAAAGACTGGAAGTGCTGTAAGAGGTAGCGTCACCTCTTTTAAAAGCTTTGTGCTCCATTTGATTGCTTCTTGGATACTTGTGTTATCAACCAAAGAAAAGCTCTTTGTGGGTGATGGTGATGCGTTATAAAGCGCAATGGGTCTATATCCAAGTTCTAAAAACTTCATGCCCATAAGAACCCCATCATCTTTGGGTAGATCAATAAAATAAACTGTATCATCTTTGTATTTGGTGTCAGGATGAAGATCAGGAAGCGTAAAGTGTCGATCTTCAGCTTTATCAATATCTAAAAATAAAACAGGTCTTACCCATGCTGACCAAATAGAAGTCTTGGGAGCCCATATTTTATAAATTTCTTTATTATTCATCTTTTCCTCCCATTACTAAAACTGGAATGTCTTTGGCATGTGAATCAATGCGACGTGTTTTAGAAATACGGCCATAATATCCTGCAGCTTCACCTTCAACATAATAGGCACCAATACATAAGTGATATGGATTGCCATCTTCATCATAAAGTGGTTGTGAATCAAACTCGTGTTGGGCTACGTAGCGCTTAGGGTGAGTTTTAAGTTCTTTGAGTGTTTCATCAAGTTCTTTTTGAGGGACAGCACCTTTAACCGTAATCCCTTCACCCACACGTCCCCAAACAGGTTTATAAAGGTAGTTTTTATTTCCTTTAACCTCTTTAACTTCGGTCGTATGGGGTAAGGTTTTTCTCCATGTTGAAAGATCAATGCCTTCTTTTTCTAACGCGTCCCATATTAGGGGAAATCTTTTTGATTGACATAAAACCGTCACAGGGTGATTACAAGATGGTGTTTTGGTATCAAAATAACCATGCCATTCACTGTCTTTAATATCGACAACCCACTCAATGGGGTTAAAGCGAATAATCGCGTCTAGTTCCATTTCATAACCACTTAAAATTGAAGTGGCTTTTTTATTTTTAAATACAACATGATCTGCAGCCCCATAAAGTACTGTGAAGCCTTCTTTTTCTAAAGCGTCCCCAAAGTACTGCATGACTTGTCTATCATCGGTATAAGAAGTACAGTGAACCATCATGATATTGCCCTTTGGTTTTACTTTCTTCTTTACAGCACGCATCAAGACATCACCAAAACTTGTATAGTGATAGTCTTTTGAATCTAAGTAATTGAGTGCAATTTGTGGGATGAGACTGGCTTCCGCAAACCCACCTGGTACATCACTGTTCACTTCACTGATCATAAGACTCCCATCAGTGCAAGGGTGAAAATCAAAGCGCATAAGACGAATGTGTTCTTCTGGATTATAATTGCTCATTTTCTTAAGCATGCGCTTCATTTTAAAAGGCAATTTGAGATCTTTCATGAGTTTATGATTTTTATTCATCAGGATCTCACTGGCTTCAGTTTCTTTACCCAAGTTTACCACGAGCTCTTTTAAAATTTGATCCTCTTCTTGTGTCAGCACAAGCACATGATCTGCGACGGTATTATCATCTAAAAATTGTGGGTCCCATTTATACCCTTCAAAGATGGCGGATAATCGATAATCATCATATTTATCTTTGGGAATTCTAACTAATTTCATGTCGTCCCCCTTTTTATGTTTGTTTAATTATAACATACAACGATTGTATTCATGTTTTACGTGTGATATATTTTTTAAAAGGAGGGTGT
>CAYSBB010000077.1:0-5849 GCA_964429205.1 uncultured Erysipelothrix sp. | reverse complement strand
TCATTCGCATTTTCCCAAATGAAGAATCTGCAACCAGACTTATTGGTGCAATCTTGAAAGATATGGATGAAGAATGGGTTACTTCAACAAGAAGATACATCGAGTACACACATACAAATGAATAAGAAAATGCATTATAGCATTTTACACAGAATTAAGGACTTGACTGAAATAAACTTTGAACTAAAATTAAACCAAGTATCTAAAATTTAATTTTTTTTATATCATCATTAAGTATCGTATTTGAAATTTATGACAAGTCATATAGACAGTCATAGAAAAACCTTTAGCTTTAGAAACATTTTCAAAAAATCACCGTTCTTGTACCTTGCGACCATATTTATCACATCCTTTATAAAAAGTATATTTGCATATATCTCTTAAAGCAACCGCTATCATTTGTTTTTCTTGGAAATATACATTAATAATAACTTAAAATTTGTAACTATCTCATTTTATGAGAATATACGCATATTCTTCACATACTTTTAAGATTTCAATTAATTATAGACTGACGAGATTCCTGTATTTCTGTTTGTAAAACTTTAAACGTAATGCAGATACCTTAAAAAATCATTACAAATGACTTGAATAATTAAAAAACACTGTATCGACGCATTTCGCTAATTTATGATTATTTTTAAGTAACAAATAATTTAGATACAGAATGGTCTTTATATAAAGATTCAATATTCAATATAAGCATTTATCGCAAGTAAAAAGACCAGAAGGCATAAGCTTCCGATCTTCAATTTTTGTATAGAGTAATAAACTATAAACTTCTATTTCTTAATGAATCAATATAGTCTTTTAGGTGTGTTGTTTTAAAGTTAAAACTATCGAGTATGGCATTCATTTGCGAAAAATATTCATCCAGTAAGTTTTCTGCATCTTCTAAAGACAAGAAACTTGTGATGGTTTTAATATCACGATCTAAATCTGATTCTGTTGATTTACCGATGGTTTTTGCGTCGGATTTTACTTCTAGAAGATCATCTTGAAGTTGAAAGGCAATCCCCATTAAAGCTCCTAAGTTTTGTGCATCTTTTTGTTTATCTGTATCTTCTGCAAGTAAAGTCGCAAATTCAAACGCTGCTGAGAATAAGCCTCCAGTTTTAAGTGTATAACATTCTTTTAAATCTTCAATTGAATGTATATCATCTAAGATATCAATCTCTTGTCCTAAAATCATGCCTTGAGTTCCTGCATTTCTGGCTAATATTTCTACAAATCTTGCATCCACGCCTGCTTTTGCAAGGAGTGAAAACGCCATTGTTAGGAGTCCATCTCCTGCAAGAATGGCGATATCTTCTCCAAAGACTTTATGATTTGTGGGCATAAAACGACGCATATCATCATTATCTAAGGCAGGTAAATCATCATGAATGAGTGAGTATGTATGAATACATTCTAATGCCCCTGCAACGTAAGGTGTATTTTCGTGGTGGACACCATAGTCTTCAAGCATTTTATAGATGAGTTGCGGTCTGACACGTTTTCCTGAACTGAGTAAAGAATAACCCATGGCCTCTACAACACGTGATGGGAGTTGCGCATCTAGTTCTTGTTTGAAAACTTGTTCTAATTGTTTAATCATTTTGCGATCCTTCCTGGTGCTGTTTCACAAGGTTTTTAACACGTGTTTCATAGTTTTCTAAAGTTGTTTGGCACTGTTTTGATAAAACCAAACCTTCATCAAATAATGAAATCGCTTGATCTAATGAAACATCATCTGATTCCAGTAATTCTGATATTTCTTTTAAGCGTTTCATTGCATTTTCAAAATCAAATTCTTTAGTCATGTTCTTGTTCTCCTTTAATCTTGAGTACTTGGGCTTCTATAAATCCATCTTCAAGTCTGATGTCTATCACTTCATTTTCTTTGACATCTTGTATTGTTTTAATTACTCTATCATTTTTTGATAAAATACCATATCCTCTTTTCATAATTTTAAAAGGTGATAGTAAATCAAATTTATTAAATAATTGTATTAATGTTTGTTTTGAATCGTTAAGTTTTAAATCTAGATGCTGTATGAGTTTCGGTTCTAAATCTAAATAAGCTTGTTTTTTTCTTTGCATTAAGTTTTGAATCATTGTGATGTGATCTTTATCGATCATTTTTAATTCATGATGATACACAAAGAATTTTCGATTCAAGTTTTCATAATACCCTTGATTTAAGCGCTCAATTTCTTTTTGAGTTTGATGAAAGAGATTGGTTCTTGATATAAGTTTAGAATTAAGTAAATCCAGCGTCATATAATGTGTATCAAACAGTGTATTTGGATTTTTGAATGTACGTGTATTTTGAATGGCTTCCAGTTCTCTTTTTTGATCATTCAATTTGGTAACGGTACTGCGATACATATTGTTTTTTGTATTACGTAATGATTCTTTAATCTCTTTGGCATCTGGTGTGGCAGCGACAACGGCAGCAGTGGGTGTTGCGGCGCGATAATCAGAAACATAATCAACCAGTGTTGTATCTGATTCATGACCAATCCCGCTGATGATGGGCGTTTTTGAGTTAAAGACTTCAATCACCAGTTCTAATTCATTAAAGGGCCATAAGTCTTCGATTGATCCCCCACCCCTTGCTATAATGATAACATCTAAACCTTTAGCATCCGCATTTTTAACTTGTTTGATTAAATCATCTTTCGCAAATTCACCTTGTACCAGTGAATGAAAATAATGAATGGTTGCATAAGGCCATCGTTCTTGGGCTGTCCGTTTCATATCTGCATGGGCTGCGGTATTTTCACCTGTGATGATGCCAATATTTTTTGGATACTCTGGGATTTTCTTTTTATGTGATTCATCAAAGAACCCTTTTTCACTAAGCTCTTTTTTGAGTCTTTCAAATTCTATATATAAATCACCCAAACCATCTAGATTCATTTGCCTGATGATCATTTGAATTTGTCCGCTTTGTGGGTAGAGATCTAGACTTCCAATCACAACGACTTTATCGCCATCTTTTGGTTTGAATTTCACTTTGAAAGAATTGGATCTAAACATGACAGCACGCATGGATGCTTTGTCATCTTTAATTGAAAAATAAAAATGTCCACTCCCGTGAGCTGTGAAATTTGAAAGTTCACCCACAATTGCGACATTTTGAAATTGTGGTTCATCGTTGACCACATTTTTTATTTTATAGACAAATTCACTAACGGATAATGTGTCTTTTTGCATCATAGTGCATCCAGTACGCCATTAATCAAGCGATATGAGTTATCGTCCGCAAAAGTCTTCGCTAAGTTAACCGCTTCGTTCACAATGATGGGTTTTTCTTGGAACCCTTGTTCAAATTCAGCCAAAGCTAAAAGTAAAATGGATTGTTCTAAGCGACCCAAGCGCTCAAAACGCCATCCTTTACGAATTTTTGAATCAATTACTTTGATATAAATATCATGACGCTCTTCAACGCGATAACATGCATCCAGCATTTCTTCATCTAAAGGCAGATAATCAATAAAATCACCCACTGAGGATGCAAATTCATTATCTTCTATAATTACATCAATATCTTGATGTGTCATTAAGAACATATAAACAACTGCAACGGCGCTTTGTCTATACTCTCTTCTTGTATATTTTTTAACTTCCATATTTATGAAGCCTCCACACTAAAAGAAGCAGGGCTACTGCTTCTAGTCAAATTTAAACCCAACAACATTAAAGTTAATAATTGGATTATGATAGTCAACCATAAGTTCTAATTGTTTGACCAGTTCATTTTGTAAGGTTCTGCAAGATTTCTCGACATCTTGACCATATTGTACTCTTACTTTAAGTAAGATGTTTAAATCTTCACCTTTGAGTTCTACAACGGGTGCAGTTTTAATACCACGAATTTCATCTAAGAAAATGTTTTTATCTTGATCGATGGCATTATTAATAATTTCATTAATCACAGAAAATGAAACAGCAATTTGTCCCATCCCTTGATTTGTATCTTGAATTAGTAAATAGTCTTTCATCTTATCACCTATATTGATTATATCACTTATAATTTTAAAACTAAAGATTATTCTATGAATTTAAAGTCTCTTCTATGATTTATGACATCTTTATTTTGACACATAATAAAATGACTATAATAAAGTGCTTATGGTCACTATTTTAGTTTTATTGTCAGTATTTTTTTTACGCAATTAAACATAATTGAGTGTGATTTTTTATATGAGAAGAGATGTTTAAATATTTTGTGAAATGATTAAAAAACTACACAAAAAAGTCATGTTTCCAAGTATTTGTGGTCACATGACTCAATGTTATTTTAAGTTTTCTCTTGCGATTCTTTCGTCATCTTTCATCTGATCAATGAGTTCATCAATAGAATCAAATTTCAGTTCATCACGAATTCTGAATGTAAATTCTTGGTGAATCACTTCTCCATAAATGACTTTATTAAAATCTAAAATATGTGTTTCGACTGAAACTTTCTCTCTTGTATTAAAGGTTGGATTGTAGCCAATGTTGATGATACTTTTGTATTTTTTACCCCTTACAATGGTATAACCTGCATAAACACCCACTTTAGGTAAAACAAACTCATCATAAACATGCATATTGGCCGTAGGAAAGCCAATTCTTCTTCCCTGTTTTGCGCCATCAACCACAATACCACTGATGCGATAATCACGCCCAAGTAGCTTATGTGTTTCTTCAAGCTTCCCATTAACAATGGTTTGTGTCACAGTTGTTGAACCAATTTTTATTTTATGATCTAAAAGAAGATCAACAACATGGGTAGGCATGATGGCACCGTAATGTTCTTTCAAGAAGTTGACGTTCCCTTTTCCTCTAAATCCAAATTTAAAGTCTTCACCAACCACTAGCTCTTGAATGCCTAAAGAAATTAATACTTTAAAGACAAAGTCATCGGGTGAAAGTGAGGATAAGTTTTGATCAAACTTTAAAATGATCACTTCATCAATACCATATGACTCAATCACTTCTAATTTCGTTTTAAGCGGTGTTATATGCTTTACACTGCTTTTTTTATGAATAACTGACCAAGGGTCAGGATTGAAAGTAATCAGCATAGAAGGGATGCCAAGCGCTTCTGCGCGCTCTTTAGTTTTGTGGATTAAAGCTTGATGACCCAAATGAATCCCATCGAAAAAACCGATACAAGCAACCGATCGATTTTGTCTAAGGTTTATTTGCGCAATTTGTGTAATCATTGTTTTCTTCATTACCATAATCCCCTTACACTTTTAAATTCATCATCTTTTATACGCTCGTATACCGCAAAATAATCTCCTGTATCTACAAGAACTTGATTGTGTGGTGTATCAAAAAAGAGACGATGACCATTTTTAACTTTAAATTCTAAACTTGGATCTACAATCCTCTCTAAAACTATGGCATCTTTAGTAGGGATGGGCTCTAATGTATCAGGAAGATCATCAATATCCAGTGCCCCATCTAAATTAAAGCGACCAATCGATGTTCTATTTAAGCTTGACATCGTCCCAAGTTCTCCCAGAGCCTCAGCAATATCTTCACAAAGTGTTCGAATATAAGTGCCATTTGATACATGTGCTTCAAAAGTGAAAGTATCTTCATCCACTGACAATAGCTTGATACTATAGATTTCGATATCTGTATATTGCGTTTCGATCTCTATGCCTTCACGGTGGTATTCGTACAACTTCTTACCATCTACTTTTTTAGCCGATACCATGGGGATCCTTTGCGACTTTTCTCCTACAAAGCTTTGAAGCACTGTTTCTAACTTTGTTTTATCAATGGTTTGGGGTGTTTTTGTTTCTAAGGTTTCACCCCAAATATCACCGGTATCTGTCTTCAGTCCAAGTTTACAAGTACCAATA
>CAYSBB010000076.1:1774-6158 GCA_964429205.1 uncultured Erysipelothrix sp. | reverse complement strand
AATTTTTCATAAAGGCCAATGGCTCTTTTGTTGAAGGAGAACACATGTAAGTATGCTTTACGTAGGTTTAATCCTTCAAAAGCATACGATAATAATTCTTTCATCATTTCTGTACCATAACCTTTAGACCAATATGATTTCTCACCAATCACAATCGCCAGTTCTGCATGACGATTTCTTGTGTCCACATTCATCAGTGCAATGGTACCAATGGCAGTTTCATGATCATAAGCGACATAGGTATACCCATCAACAAGTCTTTGGGCCCAGTTTTCAATCTCTTCTAATGATCTGGGTCTTAAAAATTCACTTTGGTCATAAAGGGCAATCGACGCATCATTTCTCCATTTATAATATAAAGGGATGTGCTTTTCTGTAAATTTCTCGTATCTTAGCATATAATTCTCCTGTTCTTCGCTTTTTACTTTTAAACGTCTTGTATCTCTATTATAATCTATATTAGAAGTAAATGTATAGGACGGCGAAATAAATATGAATCACAATTCAACCTTTACCATTAATACACAAAGAATTAAAGAAAATATCAATCAAATCTTAAAACACTTGAATCACAAAACAAAGATGATTCCTGTTTTAAAGGCGAATGCATATGGGCACGGTTTACCACAAATCGCAAAACTATTTGAAGACTACAAAGAAGTAGAACACTTAGCAGTCGCTCAAGTCAGTGAAGCACTCACACTTATAAACCAAAACACAACCAAAAGAATCATGTTACTGTGTGGCATCACAGATGATCAAATTGATACAGTTATCAAACACAACATTGAACCACTCATCCATGATCTTGCGTCTTTTCATGCTCTTGATCAAAAACTTAAAGAAAAAAACATCAAACACTACCCAGTTCACTTAAAAATTAATACAGGACTCAACCGTCTTGGCTTTTGTCCAGATGAAGATTTAGATGCACTCATTCCACTTCTAAAAGATACAGACAGTTTCAACATTATATCAACCTATTCACACTTTATTGAAGGCGCTAAAAAAGATTCAGAAATCTCGCACCAACAAAATAAAAGATTTCAAAAAGCACTCAAAAAACTCAACGAACATAACATCCCCACAGGCTTTCACCACTTATGTGATAGCGGCGCTTATGAATGGTATGAAGATGCATACTATGATGCAGTGAGAATTGGGCGTGCACTCTATATGGATAACCCAAACTTAGATGAAAATGAACGTTTCAAAGACATTGGTTCATGGCACGCAAAAGTCATCTCAAAAAGAAGCCTCAAAAAAGGGGATACCATTGGTTATGGTGGGAATTTCATTTGTGATAAAGACATGGAGATTGCTATTATTAATGTAGGTTATGGTGATGGTCTTTTAATGGATCTTGTGAGCTTAAAAGCACCCCTTCTTATCAATAATGACCAAACAAGACTGCTTTCTATTGCAATGGACCAAAGTACCATTGATATTACAGGACTTGATGTAAAACTTTATGATATCGTGACACTCTTTGGTTTTTCACCAGAAGATACATATCTTTCATCACATGAAATCGCAAAGCTTCTGGATGATGAAGGGGTCACCCTTACAACACTGATTTCAAAACGTGTACATCGTATATATGAGTAAGTGAACTCAGTTTTTCATGAAATTATTTTTAATATTTTGCATATTATTAGACAAATAGAAACATTTTGCTATAATATATGTATCCGTAAGGATGAATACAGATAATTGTGTATTCGAGAAGATTATAGATCTTTTCCCTAATGTGCAGGCCTCTTCCCCCCCATAAGGCCTGCACTATTTTTTTGCCCAAAAATAAAAAAGATCCAAGTCTAAACCTGAATCTTATAATACTTTCGCTAAAAAACTTTGAAGGCGCACATCTTGAGGATTGTCAAAAATCTCATGGGGTGTGCCTTTTTCTACAATGACACCTTGGTCCATAAACCATACTGTATCCGCAACTTCTTTCGCAAAGTTCATTTCATGAGTCACAATGACCATGGTTATTTTTTCTTTTGATAAATCTCGAATTAAATCCAGTACTTCCCCAACCATTTCAGGGTCAAGGGCTGAAGTTGGTTCATCAAATAGCAATACTTTTGGGTTCATACAAAGTGCACGAACAATGGCAACTCTTTGTTTTTGTCCACCAGATAAAGTTGATGGGTAATCATCTTTTTTATCTAAAAGACCAATACGTTTGAGTAATCCTTCTGCTTTTTCAATTGCTTCAGATTGTGTCATGATCCCAAGCTCAATGGGAGCAAGGGTAATGTTTTCTAAAATGGTTTTATGATTAAAGAGGTTGAAGTGTTGAAACACCATCCCTACTTTTGCGCGGTGTTTATTGATGTCTTGTGTAAATTCTTTTTTACTGAGTTTCTGCATTAATTTTGAAGGTGGATTTTTAAAGTTCACAATATCTGTTCCATCAAATAGAATTGAACCAGAGGTTGGAAACTCAAGTAAGTTTAGAGTTCTCAAGAATGTACTTTTACCACTGCCTGATGGTCCCACTACCGCAACCATTTCTCCATCCGCAATGCTTGCATTGACACCACGCAAAACGTGATTGTCGCCAAAATGTTTGTTTAAATCTTTAATTTCGATCACTTTTTGCCAGTCTCCTTTCAAGTCCTTTTTGCACTTGCGTTAATCCTACAACAACCGCAAGATAAAAGAATGCAACGATAAATAATGGTTCAAGTAAGAGTGTCTTACTTTTTGCACGTTCTGCAATCTTTGTGAGTTCTACAACCGCAATGGATCCTGCTACAGATGTTTCTTTGATGAGTGAGATAAACTCATTAAAGAGTGATGGCACAATATTCTTGAAAGCTTGAGGTACAACAATCTTAGTGAGTGTTTTATTGGCACTGAGTCCAAGGGACCTTCCTGCTTCAGTTTGACCCTTGTCTACGGATTGTAAGCCTGCTCTGAAGATTTCTGATACATAGGCCCCTGAGTTAATCCCAAATCCAATCATCGCTGCTTGGATACTGTGACTGAATGCGAGTGCATAGAGAATGATTAACTGTAAGAGTACCGGTGTACCACGAATCACAGTGGTGTAGACGTTCGCAAAGGTATTAAGAATACTTAATACCCAGCCAACACTTTTTTCTTTTTTTTCTTCAACGTATTTGTGTTTGATGATCGCAATGATTAAACCAATCGCAATACCCATGAGGGTTGCCACAAAGGAAATTAAAAGTGTTACTTTTAATCCTTGTAGATAATCAACCCATCCGTTATTGCCAAAAAACGAATCATAAAACCCTTTTAAACTAATTTTCATTTAATGTTTCATCCAATCTTAGTTATCTTCAAGTAAAGCATCAAAGTGTTCATCAAACCAAGTTTGAATCATGCCATCTGCCTGAAGTTCTGTAAGTAGTTCATTCACTTCTTTTAGAAGTGATTCATTACCTTTCGCAACAGCCAGTGCTGTTTCTTCACTTTCAACTGCGTTATCTAATAACATTAATTTATCATTGTTATGAACTAGAATTTGCGCTGTTAAGACGTCCATAATTGATGCATCTGCATTACCATTTGTTAGTGCAAGTCCTGCTTCAACCATCCCTTTAAATTCTAGTACTTCTGCGCCTTCAATTTTATCTGCGAAAATGTTTCCTGTTGTGCCTTGTTGAACAGAAATCTTCTTACCTTGTAGATCATCCACTGATTTAATATCTGATCCTTTAGGCAGTAAAATGAAGAGTCCATTATCGAAGTAAGTTTGTGAGAAGTCTACAACTTCAGCACGTTCTGGTGTATTGGTCATGCCTGCCGCAATAAGATCTCCTTTGTTTGCTGCAAGTGCTACAGTAAGAGAATCAAAGTCCATGTCGATAACTTTTAATTTAACACCTAACTTATCTGCCAGTGCTTTACCAAATTCAATATCAACACCATTCACACCATCCACTGCATCACTACTGTTATCTGCATATTCAAATGGTGGGAAGCCTGATTCTGTTAATAATACAAGTTCGCCTTTTTTCTTAATCGCTTCAACGGAACTGACATCTTTTGATTTACATCCTGTAAGAGCGATCATCACCATAAGCGTAATACCAATTGTTAGAATTTTTTTCATAATAATTTCTCCTTTGTTCTAACGTATTTCTGGATAGAAAAAGTCGTCTCCAGAAATATTCCAGAGACGACTGTTAAAATCAATCGCGGTACCACTCTAGTTGTAAGTAAACTTACCCCTTCTACTGATAACGGAGCGACCCGTTCAATCCTAATATTACTTTCAGATTGAATTCTCCCAAGTGCGTTTCAATAAGACTTCCATTGTTGACCTTCCACTCTGTGTCAACTCGCTAGAACTTCACTCTTATTTACTCTCTTGTTCATCGAAGTATGTGACTACTATAACCACTTA
>CAYSBB010000076.1:0-1674 GCA_964429205.1 uncultured Erysipelothrix sp. | reverse complement strand
AGTGAAACCCCAAGACCGATCAACACAATGGTTTTGAACAGCTTCACATTACTTGTAAAATAATTAATATATCCCAGAAGCTCTTTATGCTTTGGTGACAGTTTTGAATCTACTTTGGACAGCACTTTTTCATATTGTGTACTTAAGTCATAACCCACAATACGTTTCTCAAATTCAGTACGAATCATTTCAGTAGGCACAACATGTCCTGTTGCAGCTTCAACTTCATCAGCATAGTCTTCAAAGACATCCATCATTTGATTTGTAATGGCTTGTTGGTTAAAACTATTTGTGCCATTGATAAGATCATTCATGGTATTTTGTGATTGCGTCTCAATGATATCATTGATCTTTTCATCTTTAGACACTTTGTCTACAACCTCATCGATTTTATCATGGTATTCAACCGGAACCATATCATATATAGGTTCAAGTGTTACTATTTTTTTAATATTCTCTACGTATTCATTGCCCTTTATTTCAATGTTACTGATATCCATATTTGCTTCCACAAAACTAAGATTCACATAACCTAAAATAAAAACAAGTGACAAGAGAGTCAGTATTAATTTTTTCATATACGCTCCATTAAGGTTTATAAGTTGGTACAACCTCTTGTAGAAGTATTATAGCTTCTTCTACTGAGATATCCAATATACTTTTCAATTTACTTAAAGAAGCTTCAATTTCTTCAATACTATGAAAAATGGGTTCTGCCACAAAGATGAGATCATTCTCAGTTTTATGAACACCTTCTTCTGACATATGAAGTTCTTCAAATAATTTTTCTCCAGGTCTTAAACCTGTGAATTCTATTTTAATATCTTCATAAGGTTTAAAACCAGATAAAGTAATTAAGTTTTCTGCCAATTTTAAGATCTTAACTGGTTCACCCATATCAAGCACAAAAATCTCACCACCATCTGCGTATGTTCCAGCCTGTAATACAAGACTCACAGCTTCAGGGATTGTCATGAAGTAACGAATGATATCAGGATGTGTCACCGTTAGAGGACCACCTTCTTTAATTTGTTTTCTAAATAAAGGTATGACAGAACCATTTGAACCCAGCACATTCCCAAACCTCACAGCCACAAACTTGGTTTCTGAGGTTTTATCGTAAGCTTGAAGCATCATCTCATTGAAACGCTTTGTGGCACCCATGACGTTTGTAGGGTTCACAGCCTTATCCGTAGAAATGTTTACAAACTTCTCTACATTATATTTCATAGACATTTGAATCAGATTATAAGTTCCAAAGATATTATTTAATACAGCTTGTGATGGCGCATCTTCCATTAAGGGCACATGTTTATGGGCAGCCGCATGGAATATAATTTCAGGTGTAAATGCTTTAAAGATCTTTTCTAGATGCACTTCATCACGAATTGATCCAACTTGCGCAAAACAACCAATATCATCAAAATCATGTTTCATCTTTAATTCTTGTTGGAGTTCATAAAGTCCCGTCTCATTAATATCCAGTAATAAGACGCTCTCTGGTTTATAAGTCATGATTTGACGCACCAGTTCAGATCCAATGGATCCACCAGCCCCTGTCACCATGATTTTCTTACCCGCAAGGAAATCTTCTATACGAACATCTTCTATCACAATTTCAGGACGCTCTAACAAGTCCTGTATATTTACTTCACGGATGCTATGTTGAATGCT
>CAYSBB010000075.1:0-6418 GCA_964429205.1 uncultured Erysipelothrix sp. | reverse complement strand
CTTATTTTTAGCTGGATATTGATTTAAATATCTCAAATATTGATCATTTGATATTTGTAAAGGTGTATCGATAAGATACCACTCCACATTCTCAATCAACGGTGGTGTTGTGAGTGAACCTAGGTAATGATAGTACCCTTCACTTTGGAGAAACTTCGTAATATCCGCAGGGGTCGTTTTATCTTCAATATTATTGAGTAAGTCTTCGAAAACATCATTGTGTGTTCCTTCTTCAAAGAAAATGGCAATTACTGCCAATCTTCCAACTTCAGAAATGCATACAAAATGGGCCTCAATAAGATAATGTTGGTTTAAAAGACAATGCTCGCTTCCTGTGTGGAAGTGAAGATGATTGAGTTCGAATTCACGATTTAATAAATGTGATGTACCTTTTAGTTTGTAATATAAGCCAGTTTCTGTATCAAAGATATTCATGATTTTTTCTACATGAACATCTAGTTTCTCATACGGTTTTTTTGTACAGTTTTTTTGTTGAATATGTATGGGAGATTGCATTCTGAAACTTTCAAACTCCCAAGAGTTTTGGTTTTTATAATCAAGCATGATATACCTACTTTCTTACTAATTATAATTACTTTGATATTCAAAGTAAACTAATAAGCGAAAGTAATTTATTATATTCTGTCAATTAGACTTGATATCCAATTTGAGTATTTATAGTATTAGAAAACCCATCTCTTAAATTAGAGATGGGTTTTGCATAACAAATATCATTTAATGTGCTTTGTGAAATAAATCAATCAAAATCAAGTATGTATTCATAAGTCTCATTGTATAGACGCCATATACCAGAATAAGGTATTTCGATATACGATTTTCTTTTATTTTTATACATATAGATCATGAATGGATTTTCCTGAGGTGTGTTGTGTGTCAAGATGAGTGTGTAATATGTGTCAACGTTGGTGGGGTGATCATTCACACTTTTAATGTTTGAACCTACTGCATTTTCATCTATTAGAAGCACGATGTTTTGAATTTTATCTTCGTTATCAATTGTTTTGAGAATTTGGTTATCTTTTATAATTTATATTTTTTTAAGGTCGGATTTATTTGGTAATGTTAAATCATCTGTTTTGTAAGTATTACATCCCGTGATAAAGATTTCTATTATGAATATTACTATAAGTTTTTTCATAGAGATTTTCCCCACCATTATTGGTCTTTATAATAAATGATAAATTTCATACCTTGATCTGTGGTTTCAAAACGATAAGGCATGTCAAGATGCGTTAATATTTCCTTAACAATATGTAGGCCCAGTCCAGTACCACCTTGTTTTCTGTTTCTACTGTAATCTGGGCGATAGAAAGGATTGAATATTTGAGAAAGATCTTTTTCACTAAGTGGTTCGTAGGTATTTTCTATTGATAGTGCATTGTGGTGAATTTCTATCCAGATGCTACCTTGTGAATCAGTGTATTGAATGGCATTGTTTAAAACATTTGAAATTACTTTTTTCAAAGCTTCAGGGTGTGTGTGAAGATGCACTGAATCCACCTCTTTTAAATGTAAGTTAATTTGTTTTTTCTTGATGATGAGTTCTGTTTGGTTGATGCTATCATGAATCATTTTATTGATGTCAGTCTCAACATAGTGTGCATCATCAAAGATATTTTCAACTTGAGTAGACTTTAAAATTTGTGTAACCAGTTCTGATGTTTCTTTTACTTTTTGTGATGCTTCTTCTAAGTAAGTGTCTCTATCTGAATATTTACCGATATTTAATTGCATGCTTTCGATTAATACGGAAAGTGCCGTAAGGGGTGTTTTGAGCTCATGTGATACGGCGCGAAGTAATTCAATTTTTTGTTTTTCCATAATGCTGGCTTCTTTATTTTTTTGTTCGAGCGTATCGATGGTTTGCCATAAAGAATCATACATTATATTGATGTTCTCTCCCAAAATCCCAATTTCATCCTCAGAAGCAACTGGAATGAAAGATCCTTCTTTTAAACGTGACATATCTTTTGTGATGGCTGTCATTTTACTGATTGGTTTTGTTAATTTATTACTGTATAGATAGGCAGCGATTAATGATATCAGCATGCTGATTGTGATTGAGTAAGGTGTTATTTGAAAGATAATGCTCTTTAACTCAGAAACTGAATTGATATTTGTCATCAGTAATAAATGGCCCTCTTGTCCATTAGAAAGGATTAAGCGTCGTTGTTCTATTAAGATGTGTGGTTCCATTGTGCTATTTGTGTTTGGAACATCATTTTCACCGACAGGTAATTCACTGGGTTCAACCAATACTTCAATGGGTGTAAACCCTTTTTTACGTATGATTTCATCTTCTGTTTCTAAAGTAATGTTGACGTTATGTTGAATAGCATAGCCTTCTAAATAAGAAGCTATTGAAGTGGTGTTTAAGGATTTCAGCTGATTTTGAAGCACTTCTATTTGAGATTGAGTATCTCGTTTCTTTTCATTAAAATATAGCTTGGGTAATAAATAAATGATTGAAAGATGAAGCACCAAAAGAATCAAAATCATAATCGACAATGTATAAATAAATGTTTTATGAAAGATATTCAGACGTCTCATTTTTCAATCTCCAATTTATAACCGATTCCTTTGACTGTTTTGATACAATCAAGTTCAAGTTTCTTCCTTAAGTTTTTAATGTATACATCAATGACACGATCATAGGGTGCATCATCTTGCCAAATATTTTCCAAGATTTGTTGGCGTGTTAAGACTTGGTTTTCATTTTTTATTAAAAGTTCTAACACTTTAATTTCTTTGGGTTTAATATCAACTTCAACACTGTTTAAACTGGCCGTAAATGCATCAAAATCTACAACGCTGTTGCGATATTGCCAAATTGTATTGTGTGTTATATGGCTCCTTCTTAGTAGTGCTTCGATTCTTTTTTCTAGTATGCGTAAGGAAAATGGTTTTGTGATGTAGTCATCAGCCGCTGCTTCAAAACTACTGACTTGAGATATTTCGTCTTCAAGTGCTGTAAGCATTAAGACAGGGGTCTGACTGGATGATCTAATACTACGTAAGATGTCGAGGCCATTTACTTCTGGTAGCATGATATCTAAAATGATGCAGTCATATGGACGTGTTTTAAATGCGTTAAGAGCACTTTTTCCATCACCATAACTTTCAACGTCATAATTCTTTTCTTTTAAATATGATGCTACAACCTCTCTTGTTGTATCGTCATCTTCAACTAATAAAATCTTAATCATGTTTTCACCATTTTCTTTTCGTTTATCGTATCTATCATAGCTTAGGATAAAGAGTGATTACAACTGATATTCAAATTTGTGTGAATATTTTCAACTTGTATTTATTGATATTTAAAGATTAATTATAATTTCATATACGTTTCATATACGGGTTATATATTGTTTTGGACAAGGAGGATTATATGTCAAACTTTAAACGTGCGTGGTATTACATTACACGTAAAAAAATGAAAACATTGATAATGTTCTGTGTGTTCTTTGCGATTGCAACAGCAACAATCAGTGGTATCTCTATAAAAAAAGCAACTGATGTATCCAAAGAACAGATAAACAACAGTATTAAACCAGGATTCAGTCTTTCGCATAACCTTGAAACTGTGAGAGGTTTTGGTGAAAGAGGATTTGGAAATGTGCCTTATGAAGTGATTGAAGAAATCATGAAACAAGAAGAAGTAGAACAAGTAACGATGCGCATTATTAATGAAATTGATCTTGTAGATACAGAGAAAATTGAAAAGAAAGACAGCGATGTTTTTTTAGATGAAAGCATTACAACTTATGCTAAAGTATTAGATTTAGAATCGATGATGTACTCAGAGATGGATGATAAGTTTGAAAGTGGTATTTTAAGTCTTACTGAAGGGAAACATATTCAACCTAATGACAAACAAAAAGTCATGGTACACGAAACTTTTGCGAAAATAAATGGCATTAAATTACATGATATTTTAAAAGTTAAAAGCAGTAAATTATCCACAATTCCTAAAAATGAAAACAGTGTTGAAGATGTTATGAATCTAGAAGTTGTTGGATTTTTTACAGGACAAAATGCACCCAACGCAAAAAATAGTTTTGATTTGGTAGAAAATGTCTTAATTGCAGATCTTGATACTGGATTAAAACTAAGAGGGACAACCTTTGAAACGGCTGTTTATCAAAACGCAAGTTTTGTTACGAAGTCTACAGAAGATTTAAACAAAATTATCCAAAAAATCCCCAGTCTTTCATTTGATGAAAATAACTATACGATTGAAAAGTCAAATGATAAATATCCTTCACTAAGCGGGTCACTTGATTTAATGGATCGACTCATTAGAAATCTGATTGTAGGGATCATTGTGATTGGGGATTTAATTTTATCTCTGGTCTTAGCATTTTGGATTCAAGGTAGAATTCATGAAACTGGTGTTCTTTTAGCTCTTGGAAAATCAAAATTGAACATCGTTTCACAATATGTTATTGAATTGTTAATGATTGCGATATTAGCTTTTGGTATGTCTTTCTTTTCAGGAAAATTAGTGGCACAAAAAATTGGTGATAGTTTTGTAAAAGAGGCATCAACGGGTGCTCAAAATAGTTTTAATCAACAATTAGGCGGCATGATGTTTGGCGGCAATCCAGAATCTAATACAGTCACCAAAACCATTGATTCAATAGATGTTAACATTACTCTTCAAGAAATGGTGGGTGTTTGGGCTATTGGAAGTCTTATTATCTTAATTTCAGTGGGTGCCTCATCGATGTTCATAATTCGGTTGAAACCACGAGAAATATTATCAAAAATGAGTTAGGAGTATACTATGGAATTATTAACGTTAAAAAATGTATCATATCGATATATCAATAATCATGATAAGTTGGTGATTGATAATCTCAATTATCAATTTGAAAAAGGAAAAATGTATTCAATACTGGGACCATCAGGTTCAGGTAAAACAACACTGCTGAGTCTTTTATCAGGCTTAGACAGCCCCAGTACAGGTGAAATTTATTTTAATAATGAGAACATTGCGGATAAAGGATATGCTCACCATAGAAAATACAATATCTCAATTATTTTTCAAAACTATAATCTGATTGATTACTTAAGCCCACTTGAAAATATTCAACTGGTAGATAAAAAAAATAATGGACAAATTCTAGAATCACTGGGAATCTCAAAAGAAGACCAAAAAAGAAATGTTTTACATTTATCAGGGGGACAACAACAACGCGTCGCAATTGCACGATCACTTGTTACTGATGCACCCATTATCTTAGCGGATGAACCCACAGGTAATCTTGATGATAAAACAGCACAAGATATTATTAATATACTAAAGACAAGTGCGCACCAGGATGATAAATGTGTTGTGGTTGTAACACACAGTTTAAGACTCGCAAAACAAGCAGATGTTATCTTAGAGCTTAGAAATAGAAAACTATTTGAAAAAAAATAAAGCATAAGAAAGCTGTGTCATAATTTATATTGACACAGTTTTTGAATAGAAATTTAGAGTTTTCAAGCACAATTGAGACTGGGTTGAGATTCATTTGTTATATTCTATCTATGAAAGTAGGTATTATATGAAAACAGTAGTAATTGGATGTACCCACGCAGGAACATCAGCCGTTAAATCGATTTTAAAAGAAGATCCCAATATGGAAGTTGTCGTATTTGAAAGAAATGATAACGTATCATTTTTATCATGTGGTATTGCTTTATATATTGGCGATGTCGTCAAAGACGCACAAGAGTTATTTTATTCAAACCCTGAAGAATTAAAATCATTAGGCGCAAAAGTACACATGGAACATAACGTCTTGGAAGTTGATGATGTCAATAAGACGATAAAAGTACATGACATGCTTAATGATGAAGTATTTGAAGAAACTTATGATAAACTTGTATTAACAACAGGGTCATGGCCCATTGTGCCACCCATCCCTAATATAGAGGCGGGAAATATTTTACTCTGTAAAAACTATAACCAAGCTTTAGAAATCTTTAACCGCAAACAAGACGCACAAAAAGTTGTGATTGTTGGTGGGGGTTATATTGGTATTGAGCTTGTAGAGGCATTTCATGACACAGGAAAAGAAGTAACACTTATTGACGGGTTAGATCGTATCTTAAATAAATACTTAGATGCTGAGATTACAGATATCTTAGAAGATGATTTTAGAAACAAAGGCATCACACTCGCATTAAACCAAACAGTGCAATCATTTACTAAAGATGACGCGGGTAACGTAAAATCAGTTATTACACCTGATGGTGAATTTGAAGCAGACCTTGTCATTATGGCAGTAGGATTTAGACCCAACAATGAACTGATGAAAGATAAGATTGATGTTTTACCTAACGGTGCCATTAAAGTCAATGAGTACATGCAAACATCAAATCCAGATGTATATGCAGCTGGTGATAA
>CAYSBB010000074.1:0-6425 GCA_964429205.1 uncultured Erysipelothrix sp. | reverse complement strand
CCCAGTGAATCTAGCGCATCGCCGGGTAATCGGACTCCTAAGGGGGTCCTTTTTTGTATCTTCGTGTATATTTTATGAGAATAAATGATTAAACTTTACTAAAGTTTAGTAAATATGGTATGATATCAAAAAGAAAGGAGGCTTCAAGATGGCTACAATCAAAGATGTCGCAAAACGCGCTGGTGTTAGTGTTGCGACCGTATCTAGAATTTTAAACCAAGATCGTACGCTCAGTGTTAAAGATGAGACAAGGGCGGCGGTACAAGAAGCGGCAGAAGCCTTAGGATATAAACCACGTATTTCACGTGCTGTGAATAATAGAAAGCACATTGCAATTGTGCAATGGATTTCAGCATACAAAGAAGAATCAGATCCTTATTACTATAATATTAGGATGGCAGTTGAAAATTATTTTATTTCAAAGAAAATTGGCGTTACACGTTACTATGTGGAAAACTTAGATGATATGTTTAACAACACACATGTAGATGGCCTCATTTGTATTGGTAAGTTCTCACTGGACCAAGCAGCTTCATTTCAAGCTTTCAACAAAAATTTAATATTCGTGGATTCCAATCCAGACAGTTCAAAGTATACGGCAGTTGTGAATGATCTTGAGAAAGCGACCATTACAGCCGTAGACTACCTTAAAACACAAGGACACACACATATTGGATACATTGGGGGTAGAGAGTATATAGGCTCTTCAGATGAGCTCTATCTTGATGCCAGGGAAAGAACCTTTAAGAAGATTGTGGAAAGTGATTCAAAGTTATCCACAAAAGAAGATGACATCTATCTTGGAGAATATGATTCAAAGACAGGTTATAACTATATGAGTGAAGCAATACAGAAGGGTAATCTTCCCACAGCGTTTGTCTGTGCATCAGATACCATTGCGATGGGTGCACTTTCGGCTTTAGGATCATATGAAGATGTTTTACCACATCAAGTATCTATCATTGGTTTTAATAATATCAATGCATCTAAATATATGAATCCACCACTCACTACAATATCACTTGATACTAAGGTAATGGGTGAGATGGCGGCGAATTTATTATTACATTTAATTAACAGTAAAAAAATTATTCCAACAAAAATTTCTTTGACAACGAACTTAGTTGAAAGAAAGTCAGTATATAAACGATAATAACAAGGTTGATTCGATTTAAGGTCAGCCTTTTTTAGTGTAATTTTACTAAAGTGGTTCAAAATATTCTTGAAAGCGTTGACAATAGCGCTTTCATTGGGTAATATGTAATCATCTTAGTAAAACTTTACTAGATTTTAGTACAAGGAGGAACGTACATGAAGAAATTTGCTAAATTACTTATTGTTGGTTTATTAGCGCTAACATTAGCTGCGTGTTCATCAACAGAAAAGCCAGAGGGTGGCGACGATAAAGGTGGAAAGACATATAACATTGGACTAGCGATTTATAGCTACAACGATAACTTTATGACTGCATACCGTAATGAGCTAGAAAGCTACTTCGCAGAACTCGGTGAAAAAGACGGTAATACATATAATATTGATATGCAAGATGGTAAGGGAGATCAAGCACACCAAACAGAACAACTTGATAACTTCATTACTCAACAAAAAGATTTAATCATTGCTAACTTAGTTGACCCAACAGGTGCAGAAAACCTTATCAACAAAGCAAAAGCAGATGACATTCCAGTTGTATTCATTAACCGTGAACCAAAATCAGTTGATGATATGGAAATATGGTTAGGAAAAACAGCATACGTTGGAGCGGACGCAACACAATCAGGATACTTCCAAGGTGAAATGATTGCTGATTTAGATAACAAAGGTGATGTTAATGGAGACGGTGTTGTAAAATACTTCACATTATACGGAGAACCAGGAAACGTTGATGCTGATCAAAGAACAGAATATTCAGTAAAAGCATTAAACGACTTAGAAGTTAAAAACGAAATGATTCGTGAAAAAATCCAAGCAGACTGGGATACAGAAAAAGCACGTTCAGCAACAGCAGACGTTCTACAAACACTTGGTAAAGACTTAGAAGTAATCTTTGCAAACAATGACGGTATGGCAATTGGTGCAATCGCAGCGATTGAAGATGCAGGTTTAGTACCTAACGAAGATATCTACGTAGTGGGTGTTGATGCAATCGGTGATGCAATGGAACTTGTTAAAGAAGGTAAATTAACAGGAACAGTCTTAAATGACCACTTCAACCAATCACATACAGCAGCAGAAGTTGCAGTTAAACTATTAAATGGTGAAGATGTAGATAGTTACTACTGGCATGACTATGTTAAAGTTGTAACTGAAGCAGATGCAGAATTATCACGTAAAGACTACAAAGTAGAAACAACTGAACAAGTTCGTGCACGCTACGCAGAAAGATAAAATTAAAAGTTAAGATTTTAATTCAAGTGTGCTGAATCAGCACACTTGATTATTTTATATAAGTAAGGGAGATAATACATGAGCCAATATATTTTGGAATTAAAAAATATCAGCAAAGAATTCCCTGGTGTTAAAGCTTTAGATGGTGTAAATCTAAGCTTAAGACCTGGAACTGTCCATGCACTCATGGGTGAAAATGGAGCTGGAAAATCGACACTGATGAAATGTCTATTCGGTATCTATACAAAGGACACAGGTCAAGTATTCTTTAATAATGAAGAAATTTCGTTTAATAATCCAAAAGAAGCCATTGAAGGTGGGGTTGCGATGATTCATCAAGAATTACAACCTGTACCCAAAATGACAATTGCAGAAAATTTATTTTTAGGGAACTATCCATTAAATAAATTCAAAATGGTTGATCATGAATCCATGAACAATAAAACCGTAGAACTTTTAAAACTTGTGGGATTAAATATACCTCCCACAACACTTCTGGGTGAATTGACCGTTTCACAAATGCAACTGGTAGAAATCGCAAAAGCACTTGCTTATGATGCGAAAGTTGTCATCATGGACGAACCCACTTCATCACTTACAGGAAGTGAAGTAGTAAAACTATTTGAGATTATTAAAGCTTTAACATACAAGGGAATTGCGATTATCTATATTTCGCATAAGATGGATGAAATTATGGAAATCTCAAATGACATTACCATCTTAAGAGATGGTACCTATATTGGAACATGGCCCGTTGAAGAAATGGATAATCAAAAGATTATCTCAAGAATGGTTGGACGTGAGCTAAAAAGTTTATTCCCAGATAAAACAAACAAACCACAAGATGAAGTGGTCTTGAAAGTAGAAAATCTTTCATCTCCAAATCCTTTATCGTTTCAAGATTGTAGCTTTGAACTTAGAAAAGGTGAAGTCTTGGGTGTGGGTGGACTTGTGGGAGCACAGCGTACAGAACTCATGGAAGCCATTTATGGCTTAAGAGATATACAGTCTGGTGGAAAAATTATCCACCAAGGTAAAGAAATCAATATCAAACGTCCACAAGATGCAATCCGAGACGGTATTGCGCTTGTAACTGAGGACAGACGACACAACGGAATCTTTGGCGTATTATCAGTCAAAGACAACGTTGCGATTGCTTCAATTGACCAATATGTCAAACCAAACGGTTTACTGGATGGTAAAGCCATCGATGAAGTCGTTGATAAAAGTATTGATCGCTTAACCATCAGAACACCAAACTCAGCCGCTAAAATTCAAAACCTATCAGGTGGTAACCAACAAAAAGTAATTCTTTCTAGATGGCTCGCGAACAACCCTGACATTCTGATTTTAGATGAACCCACACGTGGAATTGATGTTGGGGCTAAATATGAAATTTATGAAATTATTGATGATATGGCAAAAGAAGGTCGAAGCATCATTGTGATCAGCTCAGAGATGCCTGAATTATTGGGTGTATCAGATCGCATTATGGTTATGGCTGAAGGCCGCGTATCAGGGGTTTTAGATAAAAAAGAAGCAACACAAGAAAAAATAATGACTTTAGCAACAAAATTTAGTAAGGAGCACGCATAACATGAAGCAAAAAAACTTTGATGCAAAAACATGGTTAAGTAATAACGCGATGATTCTCGTTATTCTATTTATCATATTGTTTACAGGAATCAGTAAAGACAATTTCTTTTCAGTAAGAAATGCAATGAACATTTTATCCAATACATCCGTAAGATTTATTATCGCACTGGGGGTATCTGGAGCACTCATTACACGTGGTACAGACCTTTCAGCTGGTCGTTTGGTTGGTTTAAGTGCAATCATTTCAGCAACTTTAACCCAAAGACCAGACTTTGCCGGAAAATTTTTCCCAAACTTACCTGATTTACCTTTAATAGTACCTTTCTTAATTGTTCTGACAGTAACAATGCTAATTGGTGTCATAAACGGACTTGTGATTGCGTACTTCAATGTGCCTCCCTTCCTTGCCACATTAGGTATGCAAATCATCATCTATGGCGTCAATATTATGTACTCAAGAAGTGAGCCCATTGGAACACTGAAACAATCCTATACCAATATCGGACAGGGAAGACTCTTTGATCAAATACCTTATGTAGTGATCATCGCAGCACTTGTGGGAATCATCATGTGGATCCTCTACAATAAAACACGTTATGGAAAATACATGTATGCCATTGGTGGCAATGAACACGCTGCTGAAGTATCAGGTGTAAACGTAAAATTCGCAAAAGTTAAAATTTATGCACTTGCAGGACTTCTATATGGACTTGCAGGATTCTTACTTACCGCTAAATCAACCAGCTCAGGCCCTAACTCAGGTATGGGATATGAACTTGAAGCGATTGCGGCCGCAACCATTGGTGGTGTTTCAACTGCAGGTGGAGAAGGTAAGGTGCAAGGCATCCTCATGGGTGTGTTCGTCTTTGAACTTCTGAAAACAGCACTTAACTTCTTAGGTGTAAAACCAGAAGTAACATATATTGTTCAAGGTATTGTTATTATTGTGGCGGTGGCCCTTGATATTCGCAAAACAACAAGGAGAAAATAAAAATGAAAGAAAAACTCAATCAAAGATTCGAAACTGTCTTTGGCAAAAAAGCAGACAAAAACTTCTTTGCGCCAGGACGTATCAATTTAATTGGGGAACACATTGACTATAGCGGGGGCTTTGTCTTTCCTTGTGCGATTACCCAAGGAACATACGCCTCAGTAGCGATTCGAGATGATCGTAAAATTAGACTTGCATCCGATAACTTCAAAGAACTTGGTATTTTAGAATTTGATTTAGATCATCTTGTCTATGATGAAAAAGATGACTGGACAAACTATGTAAAGGGTTATTTAAAATTCTTACAAGAAGATGGTTATGTTTTAAATCATGGCTTTGATGTTTTATATTATGGAAACATCCCCAATGGTGCTGGACTTTCAAGTTCTGCATCCTTAGAAATGGTCACAGCCGTCATTGCAAAAAATGTCAATAATCTTGATATCTCAAAAGTTGATATGGTTAAACTTGGTATGAAAACTGAAAATGACTTCATTGGTGTCAATTCAGGCATTATGGACCAATTTGCGGTAATGATGGGTGAAGAAGATAAAGCAATCTTACTCAACACCAATACGTTAGACTATGAAATGATTCCAGTAGAACTTGGAAACAATGTCATCGTAATTATGAACACCAACAAACGTCGTGGCCTCAATGATTCAAAATATAACGAAAGACGTTCACAATGTGAAAGTGCACTTGAAATATTGAATGAAGGTCATCATGAAACATATTTATGTGATCATACGTTAGAAGAATTAGAATCCAATAAAGACCGTTTTGAGGATGAACTTGTCTATAAACGTGCAAGACATGCCATTACAGAAAACATGCGTACTAAAGAAGCCGCGGCTGTTCTAAAAAACAATGAATTAGAAAACTTTGGAAAACTCATGAGTGCATCACATGATTCACTGCGTGATGATTATGATGTTACGGGTGTTGAACTTGATACCATCGTAAGACTTGCATTAGAAGAACCAAAAGTCTTGGGTGCACGTGTTACAGGTGCTGGCTTTGGTGGTTGTGCATTAGCTATTGTGGATAAAGATACGGTCGATACATTTATTGAAAATGTCTCAAAAGCTTATGCAGAAAAAATTGGCTATGAAGCAGACTTCTACATCGCTTCACCAGGGCGTGGGGCAGGCGAAATATGATTACTTTAAGAAATGATTTTCTTGAAGTAAAGATCTTAAAACTGGGTGTTACCTTTGTATCTTTTAAAAGTCTTCAAGATGATATCAACATCATTACAGCTTATAAAGATCATGAAAACTATAAAGTCAATGATCCATACTTGGGTTCATTAATTGGTCCTCTTGCAGGGCGCACAAAGCCAGGGAGCTATGGTTTAGACTTAGACATGAATAATCCGCCCAATCATCTCCATGGTGGTAAAAACGGTCTCAACCTGTGTGTATTTGATGTTAAAGCAAAAGAAGAT
>CAYSBB010000073.1:0-6566 GCA_964429205.1 uncultured Erysipelothrix sp. | reverse complement strand
GCAAATCGGTAGTCTTATGACTTTTTTACTTTTACACAATTATATGGACTTTATCAATAATATTTTCTTCAAATTTATTTTTAATAGTATTAAATTGTAGTGAAGTAGTTTCGGCAATATTTTCATCTTTTTGTAATGATATATAAAATTTATCTTTTTCTTTATTAATTATATTCTCAACTTCTTTAAACTTGTGTAATAAATTTACTCGAAATTCATTTTCGTATTTATAATCAGAATGTTTCAAATATTGTCCTTCATCTAAGAGATGATTAGTTATACTAGAATTAGTATCCATCAGGTCATGAAATTCACTTAAAACTGTTTCAAAATTATTAATATAATTCATTCTATAGAATTCAAATTGTTTATAATCGGTATCGTAAAGTGGCCTAGACGCATTCTTCCCTAATAGTGAGAATTTTTCCGCAAAATCATAGTTAAACTCAACTAAAACATTCTTACTGTATTCTTCAAAATATTTTTCTTTATACTTATTACTTAGAGTTGGGGTAACACAGTAACTGTATTTTCTTCCAATTAAATGAAACATAGGATTTAAAAATGAAAGCAACTCATGATTTTTATTAATTTCTGCTGGAATTAAATGTTTAAATTTGCTATTCTCTGATCTTTTTACAGATTTATCAACAATTGTTTGAATATATCTTTTATCTAAAGGCCAATTATCAAAAAATGTTTCATTTGGATCATCAGTTTTCCATATTTTAGTATTTGAAAATCTGAATTTGTTATCAAATAGTATTGAAATAACCTCATCTAGTGATGTAGCTCTATAGTAAAAATACTTACTTGTAACATTTGTGTAATATATTGATAGTTCTTGTAGCATAATTACTCCTTTTTAAATAAATATATAAATATTTGACATCATTTTGACATCACTAGCCCTTTTTCAAAGGCTTTTTTAACGAATTTTAAGTAAGAAGAAACCCACTATACAGTGGGTTTTAGAGCATTTTCTACTTGTCCTGAGCTAAGGCAATTCGTGCAATCGGTACGCGATAAGGTGAACAAGAGACATAATTAAATCCAGCTTGTTTGAAGTAAGCAATCGATTTCGGATCACCACCATGTTCTCCACAAATACCAATCTTAATTTCAGGTTTAACTTTTCTTGCTTTTTCGATGGCGATATCAATTAATTGAGAAACACCATGTGTATCAAGACTTGCGAATGGATCACTACCATAAATACCTTTTTCATAGTAATCATTGAGGAATCCACCAGCATCATCACGTGAGAAACCATAGGTCATTTGTGTTAGATCATTGGTTCCAAATGAGAAAAAGTCTGCTTCTTTTGCGATTTCATCAGCAAGTAAGCAAGCCCTTGGTAATTCAATCATAGTACCAACACGATAATTCACTTCAACACCAGATGCTTCAATTAATGAATCTGAAAGTTCGCGAATCTTTGTTGCTAGATAGTTGAATTCTTCAACATCTCCTACTAAAGGAATCATGATTTCAGGTTGTAATACAACATCAAGTTCTTTGGTGACATTGATGGCTGCTTCAATTAAAGCGCGTGTTTGCATCAAAGCGATTTCCGGATAAGTAATCGCTAAACGACAACCGCGATGTCCCATCATAGGATTGTACTCATGAAGTGAGCGAATAACTTCTCTAAGTTCAGTTGTACTGATATTCATGACAACCGCTAACTCTTCAATATCTTGAGTTGTCGTTGGCATAAATTCATGAAGAGGTGGATCTAGATAACGAATGGTGACAGGGAGTTCTTTCATAACTTTAAAGATATCTTCAAAGTCTTTACGTTGCATTGGAAGAATTTTTCTTAGTGCAATTTCACGTTGCATTTGTGATGTTGAAAGGATCATCTCTCTAACAGCACGAATTCTATCACTTTCAAAGAACATGTGTTCTGTTCTAACAAGTCCAATACCTTTAGCACCGAATTCTAAAGCTTTCATAACATCTTTTGGTGTATCCGCGTTTGTATAGACATCAAGTTCTGCCATTTCATCTGACCAAGTTAAGATTTGTTCAAAATCTTCTGAGATTTCTACTTCTTGTGTTTTTAGACGACCATCATAAACAAAACCTGTACCACCATCAATAGATATTTCTTGTCCTTCTCGATAAACAACACCATTGATAACAGCGTAACCTTTATCGTTAAAACTAATATCTTGGCAACCTACGACACAAGATTTACCCATACCTCTTGCAACAACGGCAGCGTGAGATGTCATACCGCCTCGAGCGGTTAAAATACCATTTGAAACATGCATTCCTTCAATATCTTCTGGAGAAGTTTCAAGTCTTGTAAGAATGACACTTGTACCTTTATTAAAATATTCAACTGCTTTTTCCGCAGTATATGCGATCACACCCGTTGCAGCACCAGGTGATGCTGGTAGACCTTTTGCGATTGCATCGACTTTTTCTAATTCTTTTGCATCAAATTGAGGGTGTAATAACCCATCAACTACATTTACATCAACTGCATTAACAGCTTCAACTTTATTCATAACACCTTCATTGACTAAGTCAATCGCAATTTTAACAGCTGCTTGTGCGGTACGTTTTCCAGAACGTGTTTGAAGCATGAATAATTTGCCACGTTCCACCGTAAACTCCATATCTTGCATGTCATGATAATGTTTTTCTAAATCTTTCGCAAATTTATAAAACTCATCATACACTTCAGGCATAGTTTCTTTCATTTCTGACATTGGTAAAGGCGTATGCGTTCCCGCAACAACATCTTCACCTTGTGCATTATATAAAAACTCTCCGTAAAGCTCATCTTCACCTGTTGCAGGGTTTCTAGAAAATGCAACACCTGTTGCGGAGCCTTCACCCATATTACCAAAGACCATCTCTTGAATGGTAACTGCTGTTCCCCAAGCATCGGAGAACCCATTTAATTTACGGTAATATTTCGCACGTGGTGTATTCCATGATCTAAAGACTGATTCAACAGCTAAAAGTAGTTGTTCTTTTGGATCTTCTGGAAATGGAGTGCCAACTTCTCTAAGATATGTGTCCTTATATTTAGAGATAACATCCTTCAGTGCTTCTAATGTTAAGTCATGGTCTGATGCTATATTATATTTTTTAAGCACAGTATCCATATCTAAATCAAAATGTTTCTTATCAACACCCATCGCAACTTCACCAAACATTTGGATAAGTCTTCGATAGGAATCATAAGCGGTGGTACCCATTATTTTGGACATACCATCGGCAACAACATCATTCAGTCCTAAATTTAAAATCGTATCCATCATCCCTGGCATACTGACACGTGCGCCACTTCTAACAGATACTAAGAGTGGATTATCTTTATCCCCAAATTTTTTCCCTGTAACGACTTCAAGTTCTTGCAATTTTTGATCTATCTCAGCGACAATTCCTTCTGGAATCGTTTCTGATGCATCATAATAACGATTACATGCATCGGTACTAACAATTAAACCTTGTGGTACCGGCAAACCTAAACTGGTCATTTCAGAAAGGTTCGCCCCCTTGCCTCCTAAAGTATTTCGCATATTTGCATTACCTTCAGAAAACATATAAACGTATTGTTTGCTCATATAAGCCTCCTTTATGTTACATATATTATACATTAAAAGCGCTTACATTTAAACCTAAAAAAAGACTTAGTTTCCCTAAGCCTTTGATTATTGATAATTTTGTTTTTCAAGCAAAATATTTAAAGAACGATTCAATTCTTTTAACAAACGCGCATGACGATAAGCATGCTCTTTAGGCATGCCTTCTATCGTTTCAATGCTTCTTTTTAAATCTATGATTTTTAAATGATCGTCTTGTTTTTCAAATTTTCTTTGATATAAACTTTTAGGAAATTTATACTTCCCTTCTGCATTGAGCATAAAAGCAACCAGCATCAATGAAAACAAAACAAGTAAAATCACAAAAATAGTTTGATATCTCATCAACATATCCCCCAAATGTAATTAAATTTCTTCTAACTGAGTTTCAACAAGTGCAAGTTGTCGCTTATATTCTTCAAGTTTTTGACGTTCTTCTTTAACTTTAGCTTCAGGTGCTTTATCCACAAAATTCTTGTTTGAAAGCATCCCTTCTGCACGTTTAATTTCTTTAAATAAACGGTCTTGTTCTAAGGTTAATTTTTCTTTAAGTGCTTCTTTATCTACCAGCTCATTTTTATCTAAAACTACAGCCCCACCTTTAATGGGTGTAATCAGTTTTGTGTCGATTACATCAACTATTTCAACACGTGCCATCGACATAAGCATCGCCTTCATTGTAGATGAGAGATTGTATGATGCATCATGATCATCTAGTAAGACAACACTTAATGGTTTAGATGGTTTTACTTCGTAAGTAACTCGTGATTCACGAATTGAAGTAATGGCTTGAATGATGTAATCAACTTGAGCTAAATCATCCGTCTTAACTTCAAAAGAAGTAGGCCAGTTTTCTAAGTTAATACTTTCAAGTGCACCTGGAATATGTGTATAAATTTCTTCTGTCACAAATGGCATGAAAGGTGATAAGACGATCACAATATTTTTTAGCATATAAGCTAAAGTGGCTTTTGTTGCATAAACTTCTTTTTCATCTTCACTTTGAAGTCCAGTTTTTGAAAGTTCAATATACCAGTTCGCAAAGTCATCCCATACAAATTTTGTAACTTCTGTACCTACGTTTGCGTATTCATATTTATCCATGTTTTCACCAATCAATTTTAAAGTGTGGTTAAAACGATCAATGATAAAGCGGTCAACTTGTGAAAGTTCTGCCTTATGAATATCATAGGCTTCATCGTCAAGGTGCATAAAGACAAATCGTGATGCATTCCATATCTTGTTAATGAAGTTCCATGAAGATTCTACTTTTTCTGGAATATAACGTGTATCTTGTCCAGGCGTTGAGTTTGTGGTTAAGAAGAATCTTAAAGCATCCACACCATACTCATCAATTACATCCATTGGATCAATTCCATTACCCAGTGACTTACTCATTTTCTGTCCATCGGCAGCACGGATTAAACCATGAATTAACACATCTTTAAATGGTGCATCATCTGTAAAGTAGCGTGCTTGAAATGCCATACGTGCAACCCAGAAGAAAATAATATCATATCCCGTAACCATAACATCTGTAGGATAATATCTTTCGAAGTCTTCTGTTGACTCAGGCCAACCAAGGGTCGAGAAAGGCCATAATGCACTTGAGAACCAAGTATCTAATACATCTTCATCTTGTGTCCAGTTTTCAATATCTTCAGGTGCTTCTAATCCAACAAATACTTCCCCTGTTTCATTGTGGAACCAAGCAGGAATTCTATGTCCCCACCACAATTGACGTGAAATACACCAGTCTTCAATATTTTCTAACCAACGATTAAATGTATTGGAGAATCGTTGTGGATAAAACTTAATTGCTTCATCTTCTTGGTGTTTTAAAACTTCTTTTGCGAGTGGTTCCATCTTTACAAACCATTGATCACTTAAGTAAGGCTCAATAATCGCATCAGTTCTTTCAGAGTGTCCAACTTGGTGAACGTGCTTCTCAATTTTAATAAGGTTACCTTCAGCTTCAATGTCTTTCACCATCGCTTTACGACATTCAAAACGGTCCATACCATCATACTTATGTGCCAGTTCGTTCATAGTACCATTTGGATGCATACAAATTGGCATTTCTAAGTTATATTTTAATCCAATCTCAAAGTCATTAGGGTCATGTGCAGGTGTACATTTCATGACTCCGGTTCCAAATTCCATATCAATATAGTCATCTGTAATAATAGGAAGTTTGTCCCCGTTTGCGGGGTTAATAGCGTGAAGACCCACTAAATCTTTATAACGTTCATCATCTGGGTGAACCACCAAACAAACGTCTCCAAACATTGTCTCAGGTCTCGTAGTCGCGACCGCCAGTTTTTCTCCTGTTTCAACAACATTATATGAGAAAGTATAGAAGTTTCCTTCTACTTCCTTATGAATAACTTCAATATTTGACAGTGCTGTTTCTGCTTCAACATCCCAGTTAATAATACGGTTTCCTCTAAAGATTAAACCATCATTATATAAATCCACAAATACCTTATTAACAGCTTTATTCAATCCTTCATCTAACGTAAAACGTTCACGAGAGTAGTCTAAAGACAGTCCCATCTTAGCCCACTGTTCACGAATATGACTTGCATACTCTTCCTTCCAATCCCAGGATACTTCTAAAAATTTCTCACGGCCAAGATCATAGCGTGATTTACCTTCTGAACGTAGTTTCGCTTCAACAACAGCTTGTGTTGCGATACCTGCATGGTCCATTCCTGGTAAGTATAAAACATCTTTACCCATCAGTCTTTGGTAGCGCATGATGATGTCTTGTAGTGTTGTATCCCAAGCATGTCCTAAGTGTAATTTACCTGTAACATTTGGTGGTGGTATAACTAAAGAAAATGGTTCTTTAGTTGTATCTCCTGCTTTAAAATATTCTTTCTTAAGCCAATGCTCGTATTTTCCTTCTTCAACAAGTTTATGTTCGTATTTTTTATTTAGTTCCTTCATTCACCAAAT
>CAYSBB010000072.1:0-6611 GCA_964429205.1 uncultured Erysipelothrix sp. | reverse complement strand
GAACAGGCATGACTGACTTAGAAGTTGGAGATGTAGTTAAAGCAGATTTATTTAATGCAGGAGATTTAGTTGATGTAACTGGAATCTCACGTGGTAAAGGTTACCAAGGTGCAGTGCGCCGAAACAACCAAGCACTCGGACCAAAATCACACGGTTCAAGATTCCACAGAGGATTGGGATCACTTGCAACTGGTGGACTTAGTCCAATGATGATTAAACCAGGTGGCGTTATGGCTGGACACGAAGGTGTTAAAACAACCACAAACAGAAACCTAGAAATCATTAAAGTAGATGCAGAAGAAAACTATCTATTAGTAAAAGGAAATATTCCTGGACCAAGACGCGGATTTGTTGTGGTTAAAACAACTACAAAACGTGTTAAATCAAAAGATCCAGTAGTATTGGTTGATTTAGCAGGTAAGGAGGATTCTGACAATGCCTAAAATTGACGTATTAAATCATGAAGGAAAGAATCTTCATACACTAGATTTAAATGAAAATGTATTTGGTATTGAACCAAACACACAAGCAGTATTCGATGCAATCGTTGGATACCGTGCTTCACTACGCCAAGGAAACCACAAAGTTAAAAACCGTTCAGAGGTTCGTGGTGGTGGCCGTAAGCCATGGCGTCAAAAAGGAACTGGACGTGCACGTGCAGGTTCAAGCCGTTCACCTATTTGGGTAGGCGGGGGTACAGTCTTTGGACCAACACCTCGTTCATACAAAGTATCAATGAACCGTAAAGTTAGAAGACTTGCATTAAACTCAGCACTTTCACAAAAAGTACTTGATAACGAAATGCTTGTACTTGAAAACTTATCAGTTGATACAGTAAAAACAAGAGATTTCAAACAAGTCTTAGCAAACTTAGAATTAGAAAGAAAAGTTCTATTCGTAGTTTCTAAAGAAGAAGATGTAAACAATGCAACATTAGCAATGCGTAACATCCCTGGAACACATATCTTAAATGTTGAAGGTTTAAATGTTTATGACATTGTAAACTCAAATCGCATTGTATTTACTGAAAAAGCAGCACAAGCTGCTGGGGAGGTATTTGCATAATGAGACAAAACCCTAGAGATATTATTTTCAAACCAGTAGTTACAGAGAAAACAATTCAAATGCAAAATGACGACAACAAAGTTACTTTCGAAGTAGCACGTCATGCAAACAAAGTTGCAATCAAACAAGCAATTGAAGAAATTTTCGATGTAAAAGTTGAGAAAATTAACGTCGTCAACGTATTACCACGTAAAAAACGTATGGGTCAATACGAAGGAAAAACAAAACACGTTAAAAAAGCTATCGTTAAATTAAAAGATGGCTACAACATTGACATTATTTAATTAAATTAATATATCGGAAGAATTACGCTATTTCCGGATAACTTGCGTAGGAGGACTTATAAATGGCAATTAAAAAGTATAAGCCAACGACCCCAGGACGTCGTAATATGACTGGTCTCACATATGAAGAGATCACAACAACTACTCCAGAACGTTCCTTATTAGTATCGTTGGATAAATCAGGTGGCCGTAACAACACAGGACGTATTACAACACGTCATATGGGTGGCGGACACAAACGTAAATACCGTATCATTGACTTCAAAAGAGACAAAGATGGTATTCCAGCTAAAGTAGCTACAGTGGAATATGATCCAAACCGTTCAGCAAACATTATGTTATTACATTATGCTGATGGTGAAAAACGTTATATTCTAGCACCAAGAAACTTACATGTTGGTGATGTAATTATTTCAGGCGATGATGCAGATATCAAAGTAGGTAACTCAAAGAAACTTGCATTAATCCCAGAAGGTACAACCATCCACAACATCGAGTTAAAACCTGGTAAAGGTGGACAAATGGTGCGTTCAGCAGGTGCATCAGCACAGCTCTTAGGACATGAAGGAAACTATGTTACAGTTCGTTTAACTTCAGGTGAAGTACGTCGTGTGCTTAACACATGCCGTGCAACAATCGGTGAAGTTGGAAATGCTGACCACGGTTTAGTAACTGTTGGTAAAGCAGGACGTACTCGTTGGCAAGGTGTTAGACCTACAGTTCGTGGTCTTGCAATGAACCCAGTAGATCACCCACACGGTGGTGGTGAAGGACGTACCGGTATTGGTCGTGTTGCACCAGTTACACCATGGGGCAAGAAAGCTCTTGGTGTTAAAACACGTCGTTCTAAGAAACATTCAACTCAGTTAATTGTGCGTCGTAGAAACGAAGGCAAGAAGTAGACGAAAGGAAGGAAATAATTTATGGCTCGTAGTTTGAAAAAAGGACCATTTTGCGATCACCATTTAATGGCGAAGGTCGAAAAATTAAATGCAGCAAATAAAAAAGAAGTAATTAAAACTTGGTCACGTCGTTCAACCATTTTCCCTGATTTCGTAGAACATACGTTCGCGGTACACAATGGTAAAGAACACGTTCCAGTATACGTGACAGAAGATATGGTAGGACACAAATTAGGCGAATTTGTACCTACACGTAGATATCAAGGTCATGCAACAGATAAGAAAGCAGGACGTAAATAATGGAAGTCAAAGCAGTAGCTAAAACAGTCAGAATCACACCCCGTAAAGCAAGACTTGTTCTTGATGAAATTCGCGGTTTAGATGTTGACCATGCAGCAGCATTCTTAAAATTTACGCCAAACAAAGCTGCTAAAATTGTAGAAAAAGTATTAAAATCAGCAGTTGCAAACGCAACTAATAATCACCAGCTAGAAGAAGAGAATTTATATATCTCAGCTTGCTATGCTGACGATGGAATTACAATGAAGCGTTTCCGCCCAAGAGCTCAAGGTGCGGCATCGCCAATCATGAAGCGTACAAGCCACATTACAGTTGTGGTTAAAGAGCGCGTTTAAGGAGGATAAACAATGGGACAAAAAGTTAATCCAATCGGTTTACGCGTTGGTGTGATTCGTGATTGGGACTCACGTTGGTATGCAGATAAAAAAGAATTCGGTACACTTTTACATGAAGACTACCTTATTCGCGATTACATCTTTACAAATTTAAAAGATGCATACGTATCACGTGTGGAAATTGAAAGATTTAAAAACCGTGTAGACGTCATCATCCGTACAGCCCGTCCAGGTGTTGTTATTGGTGTGAATGGCGCTAACGTAGACAAAACTAAAAAAGCACTTTCTAAAATCTCAGAAGGTAACACAGTTAACATTCAAGTTATCGAAGTTGCTAACCCAGATTTAGATGCTAACTTAGTAGCACGTAACATTGCTGAGCAATTAGAGCAACGTGCATCATTTAGAACTGCACAAAAACGTACAATTCAAAATACAATGCGTGCAGGCGCTAAAGGTATTAAAACTCAAGTATCAGGTCGTTTAGGTGGAGCTGATATGGCACGTACTGAAGGATATTCAGAAGGTGTTGTACCACTTCATACATTACGTTCAGATATTGATTATGCACACTATGAAGCAATGACTACATATGGACTTTTAGGTGTTAAAGTTTGGATCTGTCGTGGAGAAGTTCTTCCAGGACAAATGGTCAAAGAACCAGAAGCACCAAAAGGTGGCCGTGGTCGTGGAGGCCGTCGTCCTCAAAGACGTCGTCGCCCAAACACAAACCAAGCGGCTCCAGCGAAAGATAATAAAGAGCAAGGAGGTAACTAATTATGTTAATGCCAAAACGTACTAAGTATAGAAAACCTCATCGTCAATCATATGAAGGGCGTTCAAATCAAGGTCGTGAAGTAGTATTTGGTGAGTTTGGTTTAGTTGCTGAAACAGGTAGCTATATCTCAAACCGTCAAATTGAAGCAGCACGTATTGCGATGACCCGTTATATGAAACGTGGTGGTAAAGTTTGGATTAAAATTTTCCCACACTTGGCAATTACTAAGAAACCTCTTGAAGTTCGTATGGGTTCTGGTAAAGGATCCCCAGAAGGCTGGGTTGCAGTAGTTAAGCCAGGTCGTGTTATGTTTGAAATTGGTGGAGTAAGTGAAGATGTTGCGCGCGAAGCATTCCGTTTAGCATCAAACAAACTCTCAGTAAAAACTCGATTTGTTCGTAAAGGTCAGGAGGAGCGAGTATGACAGTTAAAGAAATTCGTGAATTAAAAGATGCTGAATTGCTCGTAGAGATTGATGCATTGAAAGAAGAATTATTCGATCTTCGTTTTCAACAAGCAATTGGTCAATTAGAGAATCCTGCTCGTTTAAGAGAAATCCGCAAGACAATTGCAAGGATTAAAACAGTAATCACTGAGCGTACGCTTAGTGATGATAAGTAGGAGGTCACAAAGCGATGGAAAGAAATAAGCGCAAAGTATACCGTGGTACTGTTGTATCTGATGCAATGGATAAAACGGTAGTCGTAGAAGTTAGCACATCAAGACGTCATCCTTTATATGGAAAACGTGTTGGATATTCAAAAAAATATAAAGCACATGATGAAAACAACGAAATTAACGTAGGCGATATTGTAGAGATTATGGAAACACGTCCATTGTCAGCTTCAAAACGTTTCCGTGTAACTCGTTTAATTCAAAAAGCAGTTATCGTTTAATAGGAGGTTGTTAGAAGATGATTTCAAATGAAAGTAGATTAAGAGTCGCTGACAACACCGGAGCGAAAGAAGTCTTAGTAATTCGTTTACTAGGCGGAAGCCACCGTCGTTCATCAAATATTGGTGACATTGTGGTTGCTACTGTAAAAGAAGCAATTCCAGGTGGAACAGTTAAAAAAGGCGATGTTGTTAAAGCAGTTATTGTACGTACAAAATACGGACTTAGACGCGAGAATGGATCATATATCAAATTTGATGATAACGCAGTTGTTATCTTAAAGGATGATAATGTTTCACCTCGTGGTACACGTATCTTTGGACCCGTGGCACGTGAACTTCGTGAGAAGAATTACATGAGAATCGTGTCATTGGCACCAGAAGTGTTATAGGAGGCTTATATGAAATTCAAACGTGGAGATAAAGTACAGATTATCACTGGACATTACAAAGGAACCATTGGGGATATCATTGAAGTCTTACCAAAACAAAACAAAATTGTGGTTCAAGGTGTAAACTATGTTAAAAAACATATGAAACCAGACGCAAATAACCCAGATGGTGGAATTTTCGAAATTGAAGCACCAATTCATGCTTCAAATGCATTGCACTATGATGCAAAAGCAAAAGCACCTTCACGCATTCGTATGGATGTAAATAAAAAAGGTGAAAAAGTACGCGTTTATGTTAAATCAGGCGCAGAAGTGAAATAGGAGGTATAGGAAATGAGTTTAAAAGAAAAATACAACACTGAAGTGATTCCAAGTCTAGTAAAACAATTTAACTATACTTCAGTTATGCAAGCACCTAAAGTTGAAAAAGTAGTTATCAACATGGGTGTTGGTGAAGCAATCAACAACTCACGCTTCTTAGAAGATGCAGTTGAAGAATTAAGCATCATCACAGGTCAAAAACCAGTAATTATGAATGCCAAAAAATCAGTTGCGAACTTTAAGCTTCGTGAAGGAATGGCAATCGGTGCTAAAGTTACATTACGTGGCGAGAAAATGTATGATTTCTTAGAGAAATTAGTACGTATCGCATTACCACGTGTACGTGACTTCCGTGGTATTAACCCAGGGTCATTTGATGGTCGTGGAAACTATACACTCGGTGTTAAAGAACAATTAATCTTCCCTGAAATTGATTACGATAAAGTAAACAAAGTTCGCGGAATGGATATTACAATTGTTACATCAGCAAAATCAGACCAAGAAGGTTTAGCACTCTTAACTGAAATGGGATTCCCATTTAAAAAGGAGGAAAACTAAATGGCGAAAAAATCAAAAATTGCTCGTGAAAAACAACGCCAAGAAGTTGTTGCTCGCTATGCAGACAAACGTGCAGCTTTAAAAGCAGCTGGCGATTATGAAGGATTACAAAAATTACCACGTGATGCTTCACCTACACGCTTACGTAATCGTGATGCTGTAGATGGAAGACCACGCGGATATATCAGAAAATATAAAATGTCTCGTGTACGTTTCCGTGAAATGGCTCATAAAGGTCAAATCCCAGGCGTACGTAAGGCTAGCTGGTAAGAAGGAGGAACTTTTCTATGATGACAACAGATCCAGTTGCGGATTTTCTCACACGTGTTCGTAACGCTTTAGGCGCAAAACACGATGTAGTAGAAATTCCTGCAAGTAAAGAAAAAATTGAAATTTCAAGAATCTTAAAAGAAGAAGGGTTCATCCGCGATTACTCAGTCAGTGGTGAAGGCACTTCACATACCATCTCTATCGTATTAAAGCATGGTACAAACAATCAAAAAGTAATTACAGGACTTAGAAGAATTTCTAAACCTGGAATGCGTGTATACGCAAAAGTAAATGAAATTCCACGTGTTCTTAACGGACTAGGAATTGCAATTATCTCAACCTCAGAAGGGTTGCTAACAGACAAGCAAGCACGTCAAAAACATATTGGTGGCGAAATTCTTGCTTACGTCTGGTAAGGAGGAGCACTTAAATGTCACGTATCGGAAATAAACTGATTACCATTCCGGCAGGTGTTGAACTCGATATCAAAGCTGGTAATGAGGTGACTGTTAA
>CAYSBB010000071.1:0-6667 GCA_964429205.1 uncultured Erysipelothrix sp. | reverse complement strand
ATTGCGGTCATTGATCACCACAGAAGAACGGGTGAATTCACCTTTAAACCAAAACTAGTTTATATTGAACCATCCGCATCATCAGCCAGTGAGCTTGTGATTGAACTGTTCCCTTATCATAAAGAGAAAATCAATGTCTCACCCTTTGTATCCAGCATCATGTATACAGGGATCCTCATTGATACAAACCGCTTTAGAAACAGAACCGGTTCAAGAACCTTTGAAGCTATGGCTGAACTCAGAAAGTTTGGGGCATCACTCACAGATGTTGAAAACTACCTGCGTGATGAATATGAAGACTTCGAACTCAAAAACAAAGTGCTCAATCAAAGTGAACTCTATGATGATGGTTATGTTATCGCAACCTATAAAGACGGGTTCTTAAAACGTGCCCTCATGTCACAGGTGGCCGATGAAATCCTTAAAGTAAGAAATGTGGAAGGATCTTTTGTGGTCTCAAGTATCAACGAAGATACTGTTGGTATTTCTGCCAGATCAAAAGGCGACTTAAACGTACAGCGCGTCATGGAAGTATTGGGTGGTGGTGGACACTTTACCGGTGCAGCCGCACAAATTAAAGGACAAAGTATTAATGATATTGTGGAAAACTTAAAATCTGCAATTGAGATTGTAAAGAAAGAGGTAAGTTAAGATGAAAGTTATTTTATTAAAAGATGTTAAAAAAATTGGTAAAAAAGATGAAATTGTTGATGTGGCAGATGGCTATGCAAGAAACTTCTTAATTCCCAATAAACTCGCAGTACTTGCCAGTTCAAAAGGAAAAGAAATTCTAAAAGAAGAACAACATGATCGACAACTTGTTCATGAAGCAAAAATCAAAGAAGCACAAGAAATTGCGAAAAAACTCGAAGCCATTGTTTTAGACTTTGACATTAAGACAGGTAAAGATGGCCGCGTCTTTGGATCCATTTCCACAAAACAAATTGAAGCTGCTTTACTTAAGAAACATGACATTAAATTAGACAGAAGAAAATTCAAACCCAGTGGTCCCCTCACAAGTATTGGCCTCAATAAAATTGAAGCCGGTATTTATGATTCAGTCACAGGAACACTGAGTGTACGCCTAAACGCAAAAGACTAAAGGAGACGAACCTTGAAGACACTACCACAAAGCATCGAAGCAGAAATTGCGGTGTTGGGTGCCATCATGATCTATCCTGAGATCAGCACCACTTTGGGGCAATATGGTTTAAAACAAGATGATTTTTTCAAGTATGAACACAAAATCATCTTTAAAAACATTATGGCAGTCCTTGATGCCAAACAAAGCATCAGTGCAGACACCATTATCACCAAGCTGAATGACAACCAAGAACTCTCCACCATTGGAGGCATTGAATATCTTGCGCACATTACAGATGGTGGTGCCAGCCCTTCAACCTTTGATTTCTATGTCGATAACGTACAAGAAAAATCGCAAAAAAGAAGCCTCATTCAATTAACACAAGCATTAGAAGAAGGTGGTTTTGATAGTGCAACAGACATTCAAAACTTATTAGATCGCGCAGATTTAGCCTTAAAGAAAATTGCAGAAAATAGACGCGTTGAAGAAATGCAACGCGGAAGTGATGTGATTGATGAAGTTTATAAACAAATTAAAGAATTTAGAGAATCTGGCAATAAGATTACAGGACTTGCGACAGGCTATCATCACCTCAACATGATCACAAGTGGCTTGCAAAATGGTGACCTCATTATTTTAGCGGCCCGACCATCTGTTGGGAAAACAGCCTTTGCGCTGAACTTAGCTTTAAACATTGCCAGTTCATCACAAAATAAAAATGGCCAAGCCAGTGTGGCAATCTTCTCACTTGAGATGCCCGCAAAACACCTGATGATGCGTATTCTTTCAGCCAATTCAGGAGTTGAAGGAAATAAACTGAGAAACGGTAACTTAACCGACCAAGAACTTGGACAACTCGCACGAAACGTAGCTCAACTTCAAAAACTCAACATCTTTATTGATGATAACTCATCCATTACGATGCCAGAGATCTTTGCGAAATGTCGTCAACTGAAAAATAATGGTGAATTAGAAATGATCATCATTGACTATATCCAGTTGATTTCAAGTGCAGGTAACGCAGACAACCGCCAACAAGAGGTTTCTGAAATTTCACGTAATTTAAAACTTCTAGCCCGTGAAATGGAAGTTCCCGTGATTGCACTATCACAGTTATCGCGTCTTGTAGAACGTCGTGAAAACAACATTCCACAATTGAGTGACTTGCGTGAGTCCGGGTCGATTGAGCAGGATGCGGATATTGTTATGTTCTTGTATCGAGAAGCGTATCATGACCAAGAGAATAAGTCGGTAGAGCGCGATACAGAGCACTCTAAACTTTTAATTCGTAAACACCGTAACGGTGCCTTGGCAGATATTCCTCTTGTCTTTGAACCAAAGATTAACAGATTCTATCCCGTTAAAGATTCATTTGAGGAGGAAGGCGCATGAGATACCACCTGATAGCAAGTGGATCAAAAGGAAATGCCTTTTTGCTTGAAAATGGATACACCAAGGTTTTAATCGATTGTGGGACAACACAACGAAACATCAAAAATAATTTAGAAAGATTGGATATCAGCATTCATGATTTAGATGCGATTTTAATTACACACGATCACTCAGATCACATTCAAGCGATTAATTTATTTAAAAATCATACTGTTTATGCACCAAAAACATTATCAATTAAAACAGATTTAGTGATGCCTTATGAAAGCTTTGAAGTGGGAAATTTTAAAATTACCCCCATTCAAACATCACACGACACAGAAATATCTGTGGGATATGTGATTGAAGATGAAGATCATAAACTTGTTTACATTACCGATACAGGGTATGTTCGTAATGAAGATTTAAACTATTTAAAAAAAGCAGATCTGATTGTTTTAGAAAGCAATCATGATCCAGAACTTTTAATGAAAACAAACAGGCCCTACCATATTAAGCAGCGTATCTTATCTGATACAGGTCACTTGTCTAATGACAGTTGTGGGACAATTCTTTCGCAAATTGTATCTGATAAGACACAAGAAATCTTATTGGCTCACTTAAGTGATGAAGCCAATACAGAAATTTTGGCAGAAGAAACAGTGCGACGTTATTTAAATGGTTATCAAGGCTCCTTACGCGTAGGGCGTCAGTATGAAGTGATTTCAGGTGCCTTAAAACGCTAAATTTCACAACAGTTTTTCACTGATTTATCACATCAATGACTTAAAGTTTACAAGAGGTGTTTGAATGAATAAAAATAAAACATATCAGATTATCGGCGTTATTGCAGCACTCCTTTTGAGTGTTTTCTTTGCGTACTCAGAAACAAAGGATGCAGAGCATTATAATCTTTCTGTTTTAGCAGAAGTAGAACAAGAACCCTCAATCATTCCACAAGAAGTTACAGAAAGTCTTTCTACACCCGTCAAAAGGTATAAGCTTTATTATAAAAATGATTTGATTGGGATCATTCATGACTATGAATTCATTAAAGTCTTATTGAATGATGTGTATGAAAGAGAATACCAAAGTGTGTTCCCTGATACAGAACTTGGGTTTATTGATGATTTATATGTGGTAGATCATTTAAGCTATAATGATTTTGAAGATAAAGATGTTGAAATCTTTGATTATATCTATAAAGAAGAACTCATTGCGATATCTGTACCAAAAGTAGAGTTTTCAAATGGTGCTTATATTTATGTTAAGGATATTTCAGATTTTAACAGGGCACGTGAAACCTTTATTAAGAGTTATGTGTCTGATAAGTCTTATGAAAAATTAAAAAATAATCAAAAAATTGATCCTTTAAAAAACTATGGTGAACAAGACATTAATTTAGAAATTGAAGAAACGATTATTTTTACAGAAGCCTATGCTTCCATTGATAACATTTATACCGATGAAACAGAAATCCTCAACTTCTTAAGTTTTGGGGATGAACCAGAATATAAAACATATGAAGTTCAAGAATTTGACATGATTGAAGGGATCGCCGTATTAAATAGATTGACGGTCAACCAACTGATGTCGATCAATAAAGATATCATTAAAGATTCTAAACAAATCATCAAACCTGGTACTGAACTGAACGTAACGGAGTTTAACTCTCCATTTAATGTCTTTGTGACAAAAGAGCGTTTGGTTGAAGAAATCGTACACCCGGAAGAAACACTCTACCAAAAAGATCCTTCCCTTCGTGAAGGGCTGACCCGTGTTGAAGTAAAAGAAGCGGTTGGCTATCGTGATGCAACTTATGAAGACTTATATCTAAACGATGAGTCCGTTGATTCTAAACTTATAAAGACAAAGATTACCAAAGAGCCCACCCGTGGTGTGGTTAAAGTTGGAACCTATGTTGAACCGCGTGTGGGTAGTGGAAGCTTTGCGTGGCCCATGTACAATGCACGAATTATGTGTGGTTGGTACTGTTATGGAGGGCATGCGGCAGTGGATGTTACATCGCGTTCTAATGGTGGTTTTGGTCCAATTTATGCGAGTGACCGAGGATACATTCAAACAAACTCTTATTCAGGATCACAAGGCTACTATGTGGTCATCAACCATAATAATGGTTTTACAAGTCACTACTACCATATGAATGCGCCTGGTATGGTACCGCGTGGTGTTACCGTACGTAAGGGTGAACAAATTGGTTATGTGGGTATGACGGGTCGTACAACGGCACCGCACGTGCACTTTGAAATCAGATATAATGGTGTGAAACAGAATCCATGTCGATACATAGGATGTTAAAAATGAAGGTGAATTTATGAAGAAATTAACACAAGTTTTAGTCGTATTATTAGTCTTTACGACAGGATTTTTAGGATATAAAGTTTATGATCTTTCAAATCAAATTGAAAAACTAGATAAAACAGAATCAAAAAAAGAAATTTCAACCATCGTTTCAGAATTTGAAACAGATGTGACCCGTGTGGTACAAGAGGTTAACGATAAAGTTGTCTCAGTTGTACAACATGTGAATAAGGCAGTTACTGGTAGTGGTACTGGGGTTGTTTATGAAGTTCAAGATGGCGCAACTTATATTGTGACCAATCATCACGTGATAGAAGGTGCACAAGACATCGTCGTAAAACTTGCGAGCGGTGAAGAAGTAGTGGCACAACTGATTGGATCAGATGTTTATACAGATCTTGCGTTACTTAAAATAGAAGGTGACTTTGGTTTAGAAGCTTTTAAAATTGGGGATTCATCACGCGTTACAGTGGGTGAATTTGTGGTTGCTATGGGAAGTCCACTGGGTGTTGAGTTTTCTAACTCTTCAACCTTTGGGATTATCTCTGGAAAAGATCGCCTTGTGCCAGTTGATTTAAACAATGATGGTATCTCTGATTGGGATATGGTGGTTATGCAGACAGATGCAGCCATTAACCCTGGAAACAGCGGGGGTGCACTTGTGAATATGAATGGTGAACTCATTGGGATTAACTCACTGAAAATCAGTTCAGAGAAAATTGAAGGGATGGGCTTTTCCATTCCCATCAATGAAGTCTTACCCATCGTGGCACAACTCAAAGACCATGGTAAAGTGAACTATCCACTCATTGGGATTTCGGCCATTGCGATTGATGAGATGGCACCCATGTATAAAGCACAAATGAACATCAAAGAAGGAACCACAGGTGTTCTTGTGGTGGATGTATCTTTAGGTGCTGCAGCTTATCGCGCTGGCATTCAAAAAGATGATATCATCACATCCTTTGATGGGGTTGAAGTCAAAGACTTTAAAGAGTTCAGAAAAGAGCTTTATAAAAAAGAACCGAAAGATACTGTTATCTTAAAAGTATTAAGAGGTGAAGAAACCTTAGAGGTTGAGGTCACACTGGATTGATTAAGATCATTGCGGTAGGCCGTATTAAAGAAAAAGCCCAAGTGACTTTGATTGATGAGTATTTAAAAAGAATCAAACCCCTTCATAAAATTGAAGTGATTGAACTGAATAAATCGAAACATCAAGATAAAGAAGTCGAAAAAATTATTGAAGATGAAAGTAAGCGTATCTTAGAAAAAGTAAAAGATACAGACTGGGTGATTCTTTTAGACTTAAAAGGACAAAATATTGATTCCGTAAAGCTTTCTCAACATATTGAGAAAAACCTCAATACAGGTAAAAACATTGCCTTTATTATTGGGGGCTCACATGGTGTGGGTGAATCTATAAAGAAGAGAAGCAACTTCATGTGGCAACTCTCTGCACTCACTTTTCCCCATCAATTGGTCAGATTGATGTTGGTTGAGCAAATATACAGAGCATTTACCATTATAAACAAGCATCCATATCATAAATAAGTGGGTAAGTGTTGTTTTAAGTGGCCAAATGTATTAAAATATAAAAGAATGTAGGAGGTAATAATATAATGAAAGAATTTAATGCAACAGTTGTTGACCCAGTAGGTCTTCACGCACGTCCTGCGACAGTAGCAGTAAACGCAGCAAGTAAATTTAAGAGTGAAATCAAATTGAGCTATAAAGGCCGTTCAGTAAACATGAAATCCATTATGGGTGTTATGTCACTGGGTATCCCAACTCAATCAGAAATCACTGTTTCAGCTGAAGGCGAAGATGAAGATGCAGCAATCGCAACAATCGAAGAAGTTTTAAAAACTCAAAAAGTGATTGGATAAA
>CAYSBB010000070.1:0-6678 GCA_964429205.1 uncultured Erysipelothrix sp. | reverse complement strand
ATCAGAAAGTATAAAACACCAAAGCTGATATTGATGTTTAAAAGTGTGCTGATTTCTTGTTTTAAAAGAATGACCACACCTGTAATCCCTGATGAAACCAAGTTCGCTTGTGTCACAAATACCTTCACCGCAAATGAAGATAAAAATGCACTGAGTACAATGCCTAAATAGTTTAAGAGTTTAATCTCTTTTAATCTTGACATCCTTCGCCTCCGCAATCATCATTTAAGATTGCTTCTCTATAATCACTTTCACGTGTATCATAAGCAACACACTCTACCATGATTAAAGCATCTTTTGGAAGTCTTGCGACCTCTATAGTACTTCTGGCAGGATAAGGTGGGCTAAAATACAGTGCATAGACTTGATTGACGATATTAAAGTCATCAAGATTTTGTAAGAAAATTGTCGTTTTCACAACATTTTGAAGTGACAATTCGACTTCAGAGAGAATTGTTTCCAAGTTCTCAAAAACCACGATGGCTTGTTTTTTGATATCATCGTGTTCAATTTCATTTGAATGAAGATCTATTGGGAGCTGTCCTGATACATGAACGGTCGTCCCTACTTTTAAACCCAGTGAATATGGGCCGATTGCTTTCATATTATCTGGGTCTATTTTTGATTTTTTTAACATTTTAACACCTACATAATCTCACGATAAAAATCATCATCGTCATCATTTTTAGAACTCAAAATAAGTTTAATACTGATATATATCACAAATGCAATGCTCGCAAGAATCGCAAGAATACTGAATACATCGTTGAAGTTTTCTAACATAATCCACCTCGATATCATTATAAGACAAACAAAAGTAAAGCTCAATTGATAAACACATCACTTATATATTTTCGAGCGTCTTCTTTTCTTTAATCAAGGAAAAAAGCATGGCCAGTGCCATCACAAGTGAAATACCCATCATAGCGTATCCCAAATAATGGGCTACCAGTAAACCTTGAGCTGGCGAGTTTTGTCTTAGCGCAAAAATTACACCGAGTAACACAAATGATGGAAATAAAATTGTGAGTGAAAGGCGTGTAAAAAGTTTCTGATCATCAAGTGAAAACCACGTATAACACAAGACAACATAAGGAATGGATATCTCTTTAAGTATGGGCCATATCGCAAAAACCCACCCTTTTTTAGTACTCATGAAGACGCGAATAACCTTCACTAAAAAGACTTGTGATGATTGCATGATGGAAACAGCTTCACCTGGTGTTTCTAAAACTGAAAGTTGTTTTCCTAAAAAAACCATACGCAACCAAAATGAAATCACATAGACATAAAAAGACAGTTTTAAAACGAAGGTTAAATCTCTATTTTTATTCAAGGACATCACTTCCTTCTAAGACTTCTTCTTTTGATAATGTAACATAGTTCAGTTGTCGCGCTACTTCATAACCTACAATTGCTACGGCATTGGATAGATTTAAACTGCGCGCATGTGAGCTCATGGGGATTCTGAATGTCTTTTCAACGTTTTCTTTTAAGAGTGGTTTTGGAAGACCCCTTGTTTCTGAACCAAAGATTAAGTAAATATCTTTTTCACTTTTCGCATAATCAAATTCAGAGTGCACTTTCTTTCCAAAGCGTGTTAAAAAGTAAAAGTCGCCATCAGATTTTTCTAAGAAATCTTCAAAGTTTGGATGGACTGTGTAATCTAAAATATCAATATAATCCATCACGGCGCGCTTGACACGTTTTTCATCCAGGACAAAGCCCAGTGGTTCAATTAAATGAAGTTTTGCGCCAAGTGCAGCGCAAGTACGCATGATGTTGCCTGTATTTTGTGGAATATCAGGTGAATGTAGAACAATATGGATCATCGCATGACTCCTTTATCTTTTGTAACGTATAAAAATACTTGGTGAATTAAATAAACTAATAGATTCAACAAAATAAATGTGACAATGATTTTCATCACCATCGCATTAAAGAAGGCTTCTGGAAACATATTGATCATACGATCTGTTCTTGGATCTAAAAGCCATAAATCATTACTAAAAAGAATCTTATGAAACAGCGTCCAAAAACCATTAAAATCAATGATCGCATAAACACTGATACTAAAAAATACCGCAAAGAGATACTTCCCCGCAAGTTTTATAATATCTTTAGAAAGTTTTGTGTTAAAGATATCTTTATTAATCAATGCACTGATGAGCATGATTCCACTTATAATAAAGAAGATATTTTTCATCAGTGTGAAGTTTTGAAATAAAACCTTCACATCAATCATATGGTCTTTCTCGCGTTTGTTGAACATTTCAACCTCAACACCATTGACACTAACCTTTAAATCTAAATCATCTCGTTTATCTTGAATATAATCTAAAAGTAAAATGGTAGAAGCATCTAAGTCTTCATGTGACATGCCCATCTTTTCTGCGGTATTGAGTTTCATATATTGTTTTTGAAAAAATGCTGGTTTAAAAGCAGTAATTTCAACACTAACCATCAGAAGTGATAACACAAACAGTATCAGCCCTACTGCATAAATTCTTGTTTTATTTTTCATGGATGAACTCACTGAATTTATTAAGTGATTTTGCACGATGTGAGATCTTGTTTTTAATCTCGTCTGAGATTAAACCATAAGTAATGCCATAGCCTTCAGGAATAAAGATGGGATCATATCCAAAGCCTTGTGAGCCCTGGATCTTGTGTGATATCTTCCCTTGTGCGATGCCTTCAAAAGTATGTGTCTTTTCATGATCTGTAAAAGAAATCACACTGGTAAAATAAGCACTTCTATCTTCTTTGTTTTTGAGAAGATTTAAGATTTCATTATTTTTTAAATCATATGATGTATCTTCACCCATAAAACGTGCTGAATAGATGCCTAAAATATCAGGCAGTACTGAAATCGTAAGGCCTGAATCATCCGCAAGTGATGGCAGATTTGTTTGTGCATAAAGATATTTTGATTTTAACATGGCATTTTCTTCAAAAGTACTGCCAGTTTCTTCAACGACGTCCATATCGACATTTAACTCTTGTGCTGTGAGTAGTGTATAGCCAAGTGGTTCTAGAATGGCTTTGAATTCCTTTATTTTTCCTTGATTAGCGGATGCGATTGCGATTTTCATATTTAACTCCTTTATTAGATGTGTCTTGTGTTATAATAGATCTATGAAACTGATAGAAACAATAAAAATGATATTTAATGAAACACCTGTTCATACAGAATATATAGAAACAGGGTTGACGAACGATAACTATATCGTAACGTTAAGTAATAAAAAAGTTGTCCTTCGCTTACCCAGAGTTGAGAATGAAGGGCTTTTTGATTATATGCATGAGTCAAAGGTTCATGATTTAATTGAACATCTGAATCTTGAGCCAAAGCTTCTATATTATAACAAAGATACAGGGATTAAGTGTAGTGAATATATCGAAAATACAGCAGTTTATGAAAGTAAATATATTGAGCGTGCTGCAAGACTGATTAAAACGCTCCATGATGCAAGTTTGAAGTCTAAAGAAGTCTTTGATATAAAGGCAACATTTCATACCTTTAAATCAAAAATTAAAGATCCCATCTATGATACTAGCTTTGCGCATCATTATATTGACTCATTAAAAATAGAAAACACCATACTGTGTCATAATGATTTGGTTCAAGGGAATTTACTTTTTAGTGATGATAAAGATTACTTAATTGATTATGAATACGCAAAAGATAATGATCCTTTCTTTGATATCATGAGTTTTATTACTGAAAATGATATTATGGAAGAAGATTTACGTCAAAAATTTTATGATATTTACTTTGAAAGAAAAATTACAGAAGAAGAAGCCTTGAAACTCAGACATTATGAAATCGTACACCATGTCCTTTGGTGTGAGTGGGCGATGATGATGTTTGAACTCCATACGCAAGATGTCTATAAAGAGATTGCGACTTTAAAATATAAGAGATTACTTGAAGTGTTAGATAAATAGCCAGCTGATATGCTGGTTATTTTATTTGGACATGAAAAAAAGACCCGGAGGTCTTATTTATCCATCAATGTTTCAAAGTAAGTGTTCACTTGTGATAATGAATCTACAAGTAAGTCTTTTTCTTCGGTTGATAATTTTGCGACAAGTTGTTCGATGAGTTGTTCATGAAAGATATCGTGAACCTCAAGAATTTGTATCGCTTTATCCGTTAGTTTTAATCTGTAAATACGTCGATCTTTTTCGTCCTGGACACGATAAACATAACCTTTATTGGTTAAGCGGTTAATATTAACGGTCAAGGTTCCTTGTGTTATGCGTAATCTTCTTGCGACTTCACTCATGGTTTTTCCATCTGATTTTTCAATGGCTTCTAAAGTATGGACTTCACTCATTGAAAGCGGAATGCCTTTTGTTTTTAGGAAGTTTTCTTCCAAAGTTAAGATTTGATTAAACATATCGACTAACAAATGATTTAAAACATCACGAATATTCTGTTTCATTTTACTGTTCTAAAGCTTTTTGAGCTTTACCAACTAAGTTTGTGAAACCTTTTGGATCATGAATTGCAATTTCTGATAACATTTTACGGTTAATTTCAATGTTTGCAAGTCTTAAACCATTCATGAATTGGCTGTATGACATATCATTTTGACGTGCAGCAGCATTAATACGTGTAATCCATAATTTACGCATTTCACGTTTTAGTTGCTTACGGTTAATGTATGAATAGCGTTGTGAACGCATAACTTGTTCATTTGCTGTACGGTATAATGTATGTTTAGAACCGAAATATCCTTTTGCTAGTTTTAATGTTTTTTTACGGCGCTTACGGCTCGCTACTGAAGTTTTTACTCTTGGCATAAACTTACCCTCCTAATATTTTATTAATCTTGTAATAAGTGTTTGATACGTTTGTAATCACTCTTATGCACAAGTGTTGCTTTACGCAAGTTTCGTTTTTGTTTTTGTGTTTTATGAGCAGCAAAGTGTGATACGTATGCTTGTTGGCGTTTTAATTGTCCAGTACCTGTTCTTTTAACACGTTTTGCCAACGTACGTTTTGTTTTCATTTTAGGCATAATCAAGGCCCTCCTTCATTATTTTTTCTTCGCAGGTGAAATCACAACTGACATTGTGTTTCCTTCTAATTTGGGACGTTTTTCAGCAGATCCAAGATCTTTGGTTTCATCTAAGAATTGATTCATCGTTTTCTTACCGACTTCGACTCGCGTGATTAAACGGCCTCTAAATCTCATATCAATTTTAACTTTTGAACCTTCTTCTAACCATTTACGTGCATGACGTAACTTAGTGTTGAAGTCGTGTTCTTCAATAACTGGTGATAACCTTAAAGATTTAATTTGTGTAACATGTTGATTCTTCTTCGCTTCTCTGGCACGTTTTTGTTGTTCATAACGGTGACGTCCATAATCTAGAATTTTACAGACAGGTGGGTTAGCGCCTGGTGATACACAGAATAAATCTAGGTTTGCTTCTTCCGCTTTGTCTAAAGCTTCATTACGAGACATAACGCCATATTGTTCCCCATTAGGACCAATAACCATTACTTCTCTAAATCGGATTGATTCATTAACCAAATCTCCTTGATTCCTTCTTTTACTGATAAAATTCACCTCCTACGTGAAATACAATAAAAAAGTGTACTCTATTTCATAGAATACACACAACTTGCTTAACATTTAGTATAACTAAGCTTGAACCTACGACTTGAGCCATCAGGTGAGAAGTGTGCTTCTACTTTCTTACTGCTTAGTTATAATAACATATAAGACAAGGCCCTGTCAAATAAATGCACCTTTCGGGAGTTTGACACATCAAAAATCTTTCATCATTCTGAAGTCCACTAGAGAGTGGCTTTTTTTGTGCAAAAATTGTTAAATTTTGTGCAATTAACTATAGTAATGTATAGTGATATATGATATAATATATTTAACTATATTGAGGTGAAAAACATGAGAGTAACGACATCAAGATCAAAGAACTCAGAATCATTCTATATTACCCATTCTTACATTAACCATGAAGGTAAAAGCACTTCTAAAACTTTCAAAAAATTAGGCACTTTAGCCGAACTTTCCAAAGAACTAGAAACGGATCGTGATGGCGTGATGGCCTGGGCTAAAGAACAAGCTCGAATTGAAACTGAAAAATATAATGCGGAAAGAGAAACTATAAGAGTGCCACTTTCACCTATCAAACAAATCGAGAAGGATAAAGATAGAACATTCAACGTAGGATATTTATTTCTTCAATCCATCCTCTCAGAGCTTCGTATCGACAATATCACGCGTAACATCAAATCAAGACACAAATATGAATTTAATCTAGAAGCAATTTTGAAAGACTTAATTTACGCAAGAATTTTAAGCCCTTCAAGTAAACGCAGCAGTTTTAATTTCTCTCAGACTTTACTTGAGAAACCTAAGTATGCGTTACATGATGTTTATAGAGCACTGAACATTCTTTCAAAAGAGTCAGAATATATTCAATCAGAAGTTTATAAAAACAGCCACTTTATCAGTAAGCGAAATACAGAAGTACTGTATTATGACTGCACAAACTATTACTTCGAAATCGAGCAAGAGGACAGTTTTAAAAAGTATGGTAAGAGTAAGGAAAACAGACCCAACCCCATCGTTGGGATGGGACTTTTTATGGACGCCAATGGCATGCCACTCGCATTTCACATGTATCCTGGCAATCAAA
>CAYSBB010000069.1:0-6776 GCA_964429205.1 uncultured Erysipelothrix sp. | reverse complement strand
GGTTTGGACATAAACAACATCGCCTATTTTCGGTTTCATAAACATAACACTTCCTTACTGCTTATCTATTATACCTCAAATACATCCAAAATTACCAATGAATATTCCAAAGATAATTGTGCTATTATAATATAAGGAGGAACACTATGAAAGATAATCTATTAATTGAACAAGTAAAAGCGATTATTGAAGATGAAAATGATTTAATCGCAAACCTTGCGAATATATCCAGTGTGATTAATATGAACCTTGAAAACATAAACTGGGTTGGCTTCTATTTATATAAAGAGAACCAACTTGTCTTAGGACCCTTTCAAGGTAAAGTCGCATGCACCCGTTTAAAACATGGTGAAGGTGTGTGTATGTATGCTTTAGAAAACAAGAAAACAACCAACGTTGAAGATGTTCACCAATTTGAAGGACATGTTGTATGTGATAGTGCATCACAAAGCGAACTGGTTGTTCCCTTATATATAGATGGCGAACCCTTTGGTGTTTTAGATATTGATGCACCCATAAAAAATAGGTTCACTAAAGATGATGAAGAAACATTCACTGAGATTGGACGCATCATTGAAGCAAAACTATCCGCATAAATGAAAAGAAGGCTTTGGAAATTTTCCAAAACCTTCTTTTTTTTTATTAAATATGATCAATCAAATAACGATATCGCTCGCCATAAATTTTATACTGCGCTTCTTCGAACAAACTCAAAGATTCAAATCTTTCTGAAGCATCTTCATAATCAAACTCAGTATCAAGATAAGCATAGAGTTTATCATCATAAAGACACTGATTTCTAAAGACGACTTTATCATCTAAATCCTTATCGTATTTTAAAGGATATGGTTTGCCAGTTTCTCCGATGCTTAAGTAAATGGCATCTAAATCATAGAAATCCGCAAAGATGGAACGTTTTCCGTAAGGGAAATCTAGCGATTGATGACGCACAAGAAACTGTGCATACTTCCCAGCACATGCAATCTCTACAGATGGATGATTGCTGAAACGTGCCCCTTCATAAAGTCCCATAAGTCTCAATTCAACAGGGGTGTAAATATACTTTCTCTGTTTTTCTGATAAAGATGACAAACTTTTAAGATTAGAATGAACGGTATTAAACTCACAATCACCCACAACACATAACGTGCCATCCTTCAAATAAGACATAAAATAGTCCAAGATTCCTTTGATTTCATCTTTTTTGACTGATTCTGCGATATTTAATACAACCACGCTTCTCGCATTTGCTTTGAGGCGTTTCAATAATTCATTCAGTTTATTTTCAAAATTAGGATTCAACGATGCCATAGTCTTCAAGGACTTCAAGGAAATCGCTGTATTCTTGGTAACCAACCGCAACAGTTTTTGCTTCTTTATTATCAATAATCAGGCTTGTGGGTGTACCTTGAATCTCAACATTTAAGAGCTCTTGTGTTTTTGTGACAAGTTCTTCTTTTTGTTCTTTGGTCCATTTACTGTTATCAATTTGAACATAGAAGATCTCTGTACCTTTATTTTTATTAATTTCTTCTAGAATAGGTTTGAAACGAACACATGCTGAACAGTCAACATTTCCAATCACAACCACAAACTTATCGTCAGTTTGGATTTTTTCAACATATTCATCAAGTGAAATGTAAGTAACATTTCCTTCCTTTGCCTCTTTTGAAGAACAACCTGTTAAAAATAACAGTGCAATCATTAATATATATAAAAACTTTTTCATTTAATACGCTCCTTTGTGTGCATGTTTTGATGCAGCTGCAGCTGCGATGGCACCCACAACATCGTCTAAATACGTGTTACAAACCCCTTCTTTGGGTTCATTTAACTTTCCAATGATCCCTGGTTTCACACGATCAATATATCCGAAGTTTGTCAGTGCAATTGAGCCATATAAATTACATATACTATAGGCCAAGACTTCATCCAGTCCATAGAGTCCTGCATCAGTCATAATAATATCACAGATAACTTCGTTTCCAAAGGATTTATCTTCAACAGCTTTATCAATGGCAATACCAGTCATGACGGTGTGTTGCACTTCTCTTTTATCTAAGATTCCTAAAATATCTTCCATTATCGTCTCACGATTAATGTTTGGATTATAACCTTCCTGTAAAAAAACAACACATTCAACGATATCTGATAATTCGATGCCTCTTTCATTTAAAAGGTTAATACAAATTTCTCTCACCATACCACGCGTCCTTTCTCTTTATCCTATTATACCCAATAACCTAGCACTTTGATAGACAAATTTTTTACCCTTTGATAGAGTATACAGTAGAAAGACGAGGAGATATTATGACTTACAAATTACCAGAATTAGATTACGCTTACGATGCATTAGAACCACAAATTGATGCAAAAACAATGGAAATTCACCATACAAAACACCATCAAGCATATATTACTAATGCATTGGCTGCTTTAGATGGACATGATGATTTAAAAGCACTTGATCCCGTTGAACTTTTAAAAGATTTAGACAAAGCACCAGAAGCAATTCGTACAGCACTTCGCAATAACGTGGGTGGACACGTAAACCACTCGTTATTCTGGAAAACATTGGCACCTGCAACAGGACAAACACCAGAAGGTGACTTACTTGAAGCAATCAACAAAGACTTCGGTTCACTTGATGGCTTAAAAGAAAAATTAGATGCAGCTGCAAAAACAAGATTTGGTTCAGGCTGGGCATGGCTTGTTAAAGATGGCGACAAATTAGACGTGATCTCAACAGCAAACCAAGACAACCCTGTCATGGATGGTTTAACACCACTCTTAGGCATCGATGTTTGGGAACATGCATACTACCTAAACTACCAAAACAGAAGACCAGACTACATTCAAGCTTGGTTTGAAGTGATTAACTGGGCACAAGTTGCTGAGAACTTCAAAAACGCTTAATGTTTCATGAAAGACAAGATTTCAAAAAATCTTGTCTTTTTTTAATGTCTTGACACAACTTATACGATTTTAAAGTTTTTTCACAAAGTCACGCAGTAACTGCGTTTTTTTCAATTTTTCTTTCTCACTAATTCCAAATAGCTTGATATATGTCAAGGCTTTCAGTCAAGTACGGATGCTATATTAAGGTTACAGAGAATGAAAATTGGAGGAATTAGTATGAATTTTTCATTTACAGAAGAACAAAAAATGCTACGAAAAATGATTCGTAAATTTGCAGAACAAGAAATAGCCCCCCGATATGACCAAATTGAAGAAGAAGGCTACCAACAAGACATTACCGATCGCATGTCAGAACTTGGCATCACCGGTATTGCAGTACCTGAAGCATATGGCGGATCAGGTTATGACTTTGTGACTCAAACCATGGTCATCCACGAACTTGCAAAAGTCAATCCGGGTGTTGCCTTCACACTTGAAGCACACTGGAAAGCAGTTGACCAAGTCAATACATACGGAACAGAAGATCTTAAAAGCCGCTGGCTCCCACGTGCAAACAGTGAACTCTTCACTTTTGGACAAACAGAACCCGCCAGTGGATCAGATGCCAGTACCCAACAAACAACCGCAAAAAGAACAGAAGACGGATGGGTTATCAACGGTAACAAATCATTTCTTACCAGTGGTGTATTGGGCGCATCAGTTTATTTAATCCTTGCGATCACAAACCACGAAAAAGACACAGAAAACAGCCGTACCGTATTCATCATAGATAATAAACACCCAGGATTTGAAAATGGACGCGTTGAAGCATTTATCGGAATGCGCGGATGCCCTGTTGGAGATATCTACTTAACCGATGCACTTGTAGGTGATGAAGACAGACTGGGTGAAATTGACCAAGGTATGGAAATTGGACACGAGGCCCACCACACAGCACGCTTCTTAATGGGTGCACTTGCTGCAGGTATCATTGATAGTGCCTTAAATCTATCAGTAGATTACGTTACAGAACGTGAATTATTCGGCGATAAAATGGCACACTTAGATGGTGTTAAATTTAGAATCTCAGATATGGCCATGAGTGCACAAGCAACACAACTCATCATGTACCATGCAGCATGGCTCAAAGATCAAAAATTACCTCAGAAAAAAGAAACCACAGCAGCCAAATTATTTGGTAGTGACCAAGCATTAAAAGCCGCAAACCACGCAATGCAACTCTTTGGTGCTTATGGTTATTCAAAAGAATATCCCGTAGAACACTTATGGCGTGATGCAAAAGCACTTCAATATGCAGAAGGTGCTTATGAAAAACTACAAATCGATATCGCAAATGTCGTACTATTTGAAAGAAAAGGAGCGGACACTTTATGAAAATAGCAGTATTTATTAAAGAAATTCCTAACAGTAATAACGTACAAATTGATCCAAAAACAAATAACTTAATGCGAAGTGGCGAACAAGGGCGTTTAAACCCCTATGATATTCATGCGGTTGAAGCAGCCCTTTCACTCAAAGAAAAATATGGTGCCAGTGTGAGTGTCATCACCATGGGACCTGATTCATTCAAAATGAGTCTAAGAGAAGCACTTGCGATGGGATGTGATGATGCATACCTTCTCAGTTCACGCGCATTTGCAGGATCTGATACACTCGCAACAGCTTATACACTATCTCAAGCTGTCAACAAAATAGAAAACGTCGACATCTTACTCTTTGGTTTAAAAGCCATTGATGCCGATACTGGACAAGTCCCACCCCTTGTCGCAGAAGACTTAAACATCTCACAGGTAACACATGTCTCACAAATCATCAATTTAAACAAAGACAACAACACCCTTGATGTAAAACGTACTTCAGAAACACAAATCGAAACAGTGCGTACACAAATGCCAGTGGTCATCAGTGTTACAAACACCATTAATTCACCCCGTTACATGTCACCACTTCGTATCAAACACATCATGAAAGAAGAAATCACTGTTTGGAATGAACAAGATTTAGTCTGTGATGATACAAGAATCGGCATGAAGGGATCTCCTACAATTGTAAGTAGTATTTATATCCCCGAAGAAAAATCACGCCAAAGTCAAATGCTCGAAGGCACACCTTTAGAAGCAGCTGAACAACTTTTAAATATTTTAAATGAAAAACACATTTTAGAAAGTGAGGCACACCATGACACAAAATAATAATATTTGGGTATTTGCCCAACACGACAATCAAAACATTGATGCTTCAACTTTTGAATTACTTGGTAAAGCACAAAGCTTAAATGAAAAACAAAACGCAGAAGTTGTTGCCATTTTACTTCAAACACCAGATCAAGATTTCGCAAAAGCATTGATCGCACACGGTGCAGACAAAGTCATTACCATTAAAGATGACGCGTTTAAAACATATAATCCCGTATTATATAAAGATGCCATAGTAACTATCGCAGAAAAATATGATCCATCCATCTTCTTATTTGCGGCAACCTTTATGGGACGCTCCCTTGCACCCCGCGTACAAGGCGCATTAAAAACAGGTCTTACAGCAGACTGCTTAGATTTAGATATTGATGATGAAGGAAAACTTCTTCAAATTAAACCATCCTATGGCGATAATTTAATGTGTACCATTATTATCCCAAACGCACGCCCTCAAATGACAACAGTACGCCCTCACGTTTTCACCCCTCTTGCAAGTGATGAAAATAGAGTGGGCACTGTTGTTGAGGAAAAAGTAAACCTTAAAAATGACATGATTTATGAAGTCTTAGAGACAGAAGAGATTATACAAACAGCCGATGATATCACAGAAGCAAACACCATTGTGGCCATTGGTCGTGGACTTGTTTCCAAAGATAATTTACCACTTGTAGAAGACTTAGCCGAAAAATTAAATGCAAAAATTGGTGTTACCCGCCCGCTTGCTGAAAATGGATGGTATAGTGTAAAAGAACAAATCGGACAAAGTGGCGTGAATGTGCAACCTGAACTCATCCTTAACTTAGGGATTGCAGGTGCTGTACAGTATACAGTGGGTATGAAAAATGCAAAATTCTCATTTTCAGTGAATAAAGATGAACATGCTTCTATCTTTAAAGAATCTGATTACGGATATGTAGGAGACGCAAAAGCTTTCACCCAAGCACTCTTGTCACTTTTAAATAAATAATGAGGTGATAAAAATGGCATTGGATCAGGTCGTACGTGATTTGCATAAGTTTAACTTATTTCAAAGTTTATCAGAAGAAAGTTTAAAAGACATTGCACCCTACTTTAAAAAACAAACGTTAAAACGTGGTGAAATTGTTTATTCTTCTTACGATACTGCACACCATTTCATCTTTGTGATCAGTGGAAAAATAAAAATCTTCAGACTATCAAGTCTTGGAAAAGAACAAATCATCCGTGTGATTAAGCCAAAAGAATTTACCGGAGAACTTGCACTCTTTGAAGGGATACGTAAAGCCTACGCTTCAAGTCTTACAAAAAGTGAGATCTATTTGGTAGAACACCAAGACTTTAAAAACATCTTGGCAAAATACCCTGATGTTTCCTTTAAAATGATTGAAATTTTAACCACAAGACTTCATCTGTCAGAAGAGCAAACATCCCTTCTTGCAACCCATACCGCAAAGGACAGACTTTGGATCTATTTGAACAAAGAAGCCAAAGAAGTTGATGGTAAGACCATTGTCTACTACCAACAAACAAAACGTTTTATTGCAGCATATTTAGGCATGACATCAGAAACATTGAGTCGTGTTCTTCATCAACTTGAACAAGAAGATTTGATTACAGAATACCCTGATCAATATATAGTAATACACAAGAAAGGTTGAGACTAATGTCTCAACCTCTTTTTTT
>CAYSBB010000068.1:0-6848 GCA_964429205.1 uncultured Erysipelothrix sp. | reverse complement strand
ATAATTTTCATCTGGTGCATTATAACCAAAGGTTCTTTCATGCATGAAATCACGCAAACGTTCTTGAATGATTTGCGGTAAATAGAAATCTGCATTTGCAACACTAAAGGGCGGTAAATCATCCTTTTTGTAGCCTTTAGATTTTGCTTCTAAATATTTATATGAATTTTCTTTTAAGCGATTGGCGTTAAATTCAAACATCTCAACACCTCTTTTATTTAATAAAATTATAACGCATTCACTTTTAAAGCTCAAATGAAAAAACCTACCAAATAAATGGTAGGCTCTTCTTAGTATGTACAAATAAGATCTGTTTCGACCACAGTTTCATCTGTATCTTTAACAAGATTGATAGTTTCACCACTGGTAAGAATCAGCATTGATGTAACAGGTTTTTTAAGTGATTTAATTTTTTCAACATCCATGGTGCCAAGGACATCGCCTGTTTTCACTTTATCACCCACTGAAACTTCAGTCGTGAAGCCTTCACCATCAAGTTCAACTGTATCGATACCCAAGTGGATCAATACTTCGACACCTGATTTTGTGGTAATACCATAAGCATGGTAGGTTGGAAAAACAACGGTGATCTCTCCATCTACAGGTGCATAAACTGTATTATCTGTTGGTTCAATCGCAAACCCGTCTCCCATCATTTTTTGCGCAAAGACTGGATCTGAAACATTTTCTAAAGCAACTAATGTTCCTTTGATAAATGCATTGATATTTGGATCTTTTTTCTTTCTTCGAAACATAGTGAGCTCCTTTCTTATAAATTCATTATACTTGAATTTAAAGTGCTTTCACATCAAAATAATGAAATAATTTTTTCCGCATAGTTTTGAAGACTTTTCGCTAAACCTTTGGTGGTGCTTTTCTCGCATTGTATTAAAAATGCATGGTATAAGTCTTCATCAAATCTTTTTTCTAAAATGTAGGTTTCAATCATTCGCATCAAGAGCACACTTTCTTGTTTGGAGATGCTCTTAAGGATGCGTTCAACATTTTTTGTTTTATATTTTCCAGCATCTTCATATCCCAAAAGTAAACGCATAAAATAATAATCTGTTTCAATCAATAAACTCAAAATAGTGGAAGGACCTTTTAAGTTTTGATACGCAAGTTCTGTATAATGCTGATAGTTTTCACTGTCAAATTTAAGTTGATAGTACTGTACCAAATACATCAGCACATTCAATTGAATGGTATCTTCTCCTTTTAAATCAAGCGAAATTATGGGTTCAATATCATAAGTTTCCATTTCGTGTCCTTCACTCAGATGTGCATTCATATCTAAAAGATAAGTGATGGCTTTTTTAGTTTTGGGATTATTTTTAATAAGTCGATAGTTATGGCCATCATTTAAAACACCTTTAAAACTCATCCAGTTCATCATCCCAACCACAAGGTTCACAAGAATCATCACAATAAGAAATTGAATCAATAATTTATTTCCTGTGATCATAATGATCATCACGGATATAAGCGATATTAAAATGTTAAAAAAGACGCCCCCAAAATGATACCAAAAATGTGTAATATTCTCTGAAGGTTTCATCAAACACTGCCCTAAGGTTGATGGTATCCAGTAACTGTAAAATTTAAATTTACCATCCACATCTTTTTGAACATGAATGTTTAAGAATCGAAAACTTAGAAAGCGATACCCTGTTAAAAGTCCCATCACCAAATGACCCAGTTCATGAATAAAAATGCTGGTTAAAAAGGCAATAAGCGCAAACAGTAATAAATGCAGGATTGAAAAATCCATTAAATTGATATTTTTTGTATATTCTAAGAACACCAAAAAAATACCAATAAATACACCAACAATAATGCTGATGATCATTTCTGATGCAATTTTTTTAATGTTTAATTTTTCTTTTTTCATTTTGACCACCTTTATACATAATATCAAATCAGCACAAATAATGATATGATTAATTAAGAAATGAGTGATACCATGAATTTTTACAAAGCAATTGATACTATCTTAGCAAAAGATTTGAACGTCCATACATTGGGCATGTTTTTCAAAGACACCACAACCCTTCATTACTTTCATGAAAACAAAAAGTATGACATCAGAAGTCTATCCAAAACCGTCATGACTTTAATTTTGGGTCTTGTGGTTGAAAAGACTGATTTAACACTTGAGTCTTATGTTTATCCAATTATTAAAGATAAGATTACTTTAAACAATGAAAAAAACCTTGCGTATCTCAACCAAATTCAAATCAAACATTGTTTGAATCATACTTTAGGGTTTGATCGTGTTTTACTCATGCGACAAGACATCAAACACCTTCAAGGGGATGAATTTTTAAACTATCTTCTGAATGAACCTTTGATTCATAAACCAGGGTCACATTATCTTTATTCTAATGCAGGATTTTATCTTTTATCCGCTGTTTTAGAAAACTATTTAGACGAAGGGTTTTTAAGTTTTGCGTATGAATACTTCTTTAAACCCTTAAATATTACTGATTATAAATGGGAATCTTATGGCCCTTATTGTGCTGGTGCAACCCGTCTTTGGCTAAAGGCAAATGATTTAATGAAGATTGCTAAAGTGTTACTTCAACAAGAAGACACGCTTATTTCTTCTTCATGGATTGAAATGATGAAGACCATCACCACACTCACCCCCAAACAAGACACACCAGGTCATAAACTGCGTCGTTATGCTTATGGGCAAGGGATTTGGTTGTCTAAGGAAGATGGGATCTTCTTTGCGCATGGGACAGACTCACAAATGCTGATTATTGTACCCCAACAACAATTGATCTTTTTAGCCCAATCCGATCATAGAAACTTAAGTGATGTTGAAAGTATCATCAATGATTTATTAATATAGAAACTTATCGGATGTCGATGCGCGTTGCATGCGATATCCTTTTAATTTTGTATCATAAATACCCAGTCTTGATTTACAGTTTGGACACGTTAAAATCTTATCTTCATAAAAATCAAAAGATGACTCTATAATTCTTTCAATGTGTAAAATTCTCAAGTTTCCCTTCCCCACCTTTTGATAAGACATTAAAAATGTTTGGCAACTTGCACAACGTATTTCTAAGTGTAAACTGGATTTTATTTTTTTATAATATGGATTTTCAAACATTAAAAGACACCCCTTCTATCCGTATTCTAACATAATGAATGGTTTTTCTGTTCGATTCACTTACACATCAATATGTAACATGATAAACTATTAGAAATAAAGGAGATTTACACAGATGAAAAGAACGATACAAGTCATCATTTTAGCCTTGCTGTTGATGATTACAATATTGCCTTTAAAAGCAGCAGATCAAGAGACACTCAGTATTGTCTTTACCCATGACATCCATGATAACTTAGACAGTTATACCATGCTTGAAAATGGGGAAATACATACCCGTGGTGGTTTTGAAAGATTGGCAACTGCCATTAAAGAAGAACGTGCCATAGACAAGGATTTACTGCTTGTGGATGCGGGAGACTATTCTATGGGTACTTTATACCAAAGTGTTTTTGCGACCCATGCACCGGCTTTAAGACTGCTCACAAAGCTTGACTATGATGCGACTACATTTGGAAACCATGAATTTGACTTTAGAACTTCAGGTCTTGTTGATGCACTCAACAGTGCTAAAAAGTTTGAAGAAAAACCTGTTCCAATTATCGCCACAAATACAAGATTCCCGGAAGATAAAAATCTTGATGATTTAAAAGATGCTTTTGAGAATTATGGTGTTGTAAAAGATTACATGATTGTTGAGAAAAAAGGCCTTAAAATTGCACTGATGGGTCTGATGGGTGTTGAGGCCGATACTTATGCCCCAATGGCAGAAGTTGAGTTTGAAAACTATATTGAATCCGCAAAGAAAACTGTTGCCCAAATCGAACAAAATGAAGATGTGGACATAATTGTTGCACTTTCACACTCAGGAACCCACGATGATCCTAAGAAATCAGAAGATGAAATCTTAGCCCAACAAGTACCACAAATTGATGTAATCATTTCAGGTCACTCACATACTACCTTAGATGAACCCAGAATTCATGGTAACACTGTCGTGGCTTCATCAGGTCGTTATACTGAAAACATCGGTGTGATGAAACTTGAAAAAGAAGTTGACCACTGGAATTTACTCAGCTATGAAATCAAACCCCTTAAAGATCAGTACGTACCCGATGCGGACATGACTGAAGCATTAAAAGAATATAAAGCAGCCGTTGAAGATGCGTATCTTAACGACTATGATTTAACTTATGATCAAGTGCTTGCCTATGCACCGTTCAACTTCACGCCCGCAAAAGTCTTGGGTGAAGAACTAACTGAAGAGCCTTTAGGGTATCTAATTGCGGATGCCTATCGTTATGCGGTTGAACAAATAGAAGAAGATGGTGAACATATTGATGTGGCTGTTGTCCCTTATGGGGTCATTCGTGATTCTATTGTACAAGGTGATATTACCACAAAAGATGCCTTTAAAATTTCATCCTTAGGTATTGGTGAAGATGGCAAGTCTGGTTATCCACTGATCAGTGTTTATGTTTCTGGCAAAGAATTAAAAACAGCGGCAGAAGTTGATGCATCCATTCAACCACTCAAAGATGTTGCACAGCTTTATATGTCTGGATTAAAATATTCACTCAACACAAAACGCTTAATCTTTAATAAAGTAACCGATGTGAAACTCCTTCAAAACAACCAAGAAGTTGAAATAGAAGATGACAAACTCTATCGTATTGTCGCAAACCTCTATACAGCACAAATGCTTGGATTAATTGAAGATCAATCAAAAGGTTTATTATCCATTACACCCAAAGATATCAATGGCAACCCCATCGATGATTTTGAGGAGCATATCATTTATGATGAAAATGGTCATGAATTAAAAGAATGGGTTGCGCTGACTGAATATCTCACTTCATTTGAAAAAAATGACGATGGTGTTTCAGTCATTGATGAAAAATATGCAACCACACATGGTTATAAAGATATTATCAGTGATGGTTCATTCATTGCACGCTTTAAAAACCCAAATAAAATTGCACTGATGATTTATGGCGTGATTGCCCTACTCTTATTACTCATTATTTTATTGGTAAGATTCATCGTTAAGAAGTTTAAAAAGAGAAAACTTGCAGTTTAAAAGGAGACAATCGTCTCCTTTTTTTAATTATTCATCGATTCTAAATCGTAAGAGTGCCGTCATTTTTTCAGGACCAAGACGTCTGTCTGCATGAAGGATGTAAACATCGCCCCCTGCTTGCATGACATCAAAGAAGATTCTATTGGCTTCATAGTCATGTTTTTCAAGTCTTTCTACAGAGACTAGCAATGTATCAATGGATCCATATAAGGCTTGTTCTTTAATTTTTTCAATATCCTTTAAGATACGGCCATTGGCTGTGTAGGAATCAAGTCTTTCAAATAACTTATCAACCGTTCTTTGATTTTTCGCATCCACTGAATTTTGAATTTCTTTTGTGAGTGTATTAGTATTAAAATCTTCGGGTGATGTTAAAATCGCAAGATTTCTATCTAAATTAATCATTTTAGAAAGATCAAGATAAATATGATAGTTTTCTGGTAATGTATATAACTCAATAGGAATATTTTTGTCTAAAATATCTTTATCTCTTAAATAACGATCTACCGCATAGAAGTAGTTTTGACGGTCCACAGCACGCTCATCACGTGTCGCACCTACGCCACCATGATATCCGCGATTACTACCACCAACCACACGACCTGTACCATGTGCATAACCGGATTGATCTAAATCATCACCAAGCGCAAGTGCTAAGGTTACCGGTGCATCTTCTGGCAGTTCAATTGGATTTAATTTTCTATTTGAATACTCAAACACTTTAAAGGAATCGCGATTTAATGCGAGCACATAGAAGTGAGTTAAGAGTTGCAGATCATGCATTAAGTAAGTGAGGTATGGAATATCATCGACATAGGAATGTGCCTTTACTTCGATACCCATTTTCATGATTGCATGTTTGTCACGATTTATTAAAAACATGAGTGAATCAGCATCACTTCTCCACAAACTTTGATCTTCTGCAATTGTATCAAGTGATTTCTGATACGGGCCAAAATCAACATCTGGGTATTTCTCAACAAACTTATCTTTTGCGTCTTTCGCAATGTTTTTAAAATGAAGTTTGTTTTTGGATGTGTCTTTCACCGCAAAACTTGAAGGTTGTACAAGTGTCACAAAAGGTCCTTCTTCATTCAGCCATGAGATATTATTAAATAATGTCTTTTTCATAAAAACCTCCTTATTCATATTATAACATGCATCAAAGCGCTTACAAACCCTCAAATGTTAAAAGCTTTTCAATTCGGTTTGTTTGAAATAAGTTCTATAATAGCTTTAGGAGATGATAAGAATGAAAAAAGATAACTTTTTTAAAATGATTCCTCATGCCATGAAACCACTCATCGACATGGAGACACAGCTTGGAAAAACAAGCATCAGCCCAATTACAAAAGAACTCATTAAAATGCGTGCTTCACAAATCAATGGCTGTGCTTATTGCCTTAACATGCATACCATTGATGCATTAAAACTTGGAGAAACAAACCAAAGAATTTTCTTACTCAATGCATGGCGTGAAACAGACCTCTTCAACGATGAAGAAAAAGCCACTTTAGAGCTTGTTGAAAGATTAACCGTCCCAACAGCCCATCACATTAATGATGCACTGTATGATCGTTTGGCAAAGTTCTATACTGATGAAGAGTTTGCATATCTTGTATTAATGATTGCGCAAATCAATACTTGGAACCGTATCAACATTGCAACACAAAACGATATTGATCCGAACTACAAATAAGATTA
>CAYSBB010000067.1:0-7020 GCA_964429205.1 uncultured Erysipelothrix sp. | reverse complement strand
CTGGAGAAGTACCCAAGAGGCTGAAGGGACTGGTCTTGAAAACCAGCAGGAGTTAGTAGCTCGCGTGGGTTCAAATCCCACCTTCTCCGCCATTTGATTTTTATTTTATATGTGCTATAATGTTTAAGCGCAGGCAGTTAGTTTATATATCGCGGGATGGAGCAGTTCGGTAGCTCGTCGGGCTCATAACCCGGAGGTCGTAGGTTCAAATCCTGCTCCCGCAACCAAGGCCTCTTAGCTCAGTTGGTAGAGCAACGGATTGAAGATCCGTGTGTCCTCAGTTCGATTCTGAGAGAGGCCACCATAACATAAAGTATACCAGGAATTCAATTTATGAATTCCTGGTTTTTTGTATGTGCGTGCCTAGACAAGCCGTTAATTGCTAGCTAGCGAAAGTCCAGTCTGAGTAAGTGCCAAGACGCTCAGTAGCTATCGAGCAGCTGGTGGAGAAATCCTAAGGGTGAAGCCTCGTGATAGAGTACTAAGTTTACCTTGGGCGAGCAACTTATCAGGTTGTAACATAAAGTGAATCTTGCAGCTCCGTCAAAAAGCCCGAATAATTGGACAAAAGGAACCCGAACCTCTACGTATTGGGTTAAGACCATGGACGTTATCAAAGAACTTGGAATTCAGATATCTAAGAATCTTTCGGAGTATGGAGAGCGACATGATAAGAAAGTAGTTAAGCGGAACTAGGGAGGCCCTCCCCATCACATTTAAAATATAAAGATGAAACCTATAAGCTGATGAAATGAAGTGGTGAAATGATGGAAGGGAATCAGATGCGGTAATAGCACAGTAGAATTCTAAGACAACAAAACTTAAAAAGATGGAAGGACCGCTACATTATTCAGTGAACTTCAAAGGAGAAGACCGAATATGAATGTCAAGAAAATACTAATAGCATGTTGAAACAAAAAGCGGAATCTTTTAGTTGAGGTTCTATATTCATGTGCAAAGAAACAACCTAACCGAAAGTTTCACGCACTTTATGACAAGATATATCGACCGGATATCTTAAGACATGCATGGATAAAAGTTGAAAGTAACACTGGAAGACAGAGTGGTCCAGCAAGCGACTAAACTGGTACTTGAGCCGATTTTGAAGCAGATTTTAAAGATGTTTCATACGGATTTAGACCAAAGCGTAACCAACACATGGCTTTAAAAGAAATACGTAAAGCAAGTCAGAAAAATTACTATGTGGTGGATATTGATATCAAGGGATTCTTTGACAATATAAATCACAATAAATTAATGAAACTTGTCGAACTTGTTTTTGTTAATCTAAAAGTTGTCCATTAATCGGTTATCATCAATCGAAAAGTGGTCCACTCATTACTGACGAAAATACAAAGCAAGATAATGTAAACATTACTTCAGTGGTTATGGATCACTTCCTAAACGAAGATAGGGTGGGTCTGGCTATAAATAAAACGTTAGGGTGAATATTTTGATGAAAAAAAGGGCAATGAGGCTCAGGTATCAATTATTCTACTCATAAACTTTTTCGTGAGAAAGTCGCTTAAGAAGTGACTTTTTTCTGTATTTAGAACCAATGATTTTAATTTATTGGTACAAATTTCAAGGAAAGCCTTTACATTTTTAAATCATAGGATTATAATAAATTTGTAATTGGTACCAACAAATACAATTCATAGGAATAAGGAGGGCTTTTATGAAAAGCTTAATTAATTATCTAGAGTCTAAATTTGTACCGTTAGCCGCGAAAGTCGGACAGCAAAGACACTTGGTCGCAATTCGTGACTCCTTTGCAGCACTGATGCCATTAATCATGGCTGGTGCGATTGCCGTACTTTTAAACAACGTATTCTTCGTCCCTTGGGGATTATTGGCAGCCGATGTATTCTTGGGTGCTGATCATGCATTCATTGTTTGGGCAAATGAAACGATTGCGCCATTCTTCTCAAGTATTGAAACAGGTACACTCAGTATCTTAGCTTTAGCGCTTGTCTTTACTGTTGCACATAATCGTGCACGTCAAGAAAAACAAGACGAAGTGATTACAGCTTTAATTGCACTGGGATCATTCATGTTATTGGGTTCACTCACACGTAATAATGAAGTTGTTGCAGGTCATGTTACAAACTATCTTGGTGCACAAGGGATCTTTGTAGCACTGATGGTTGGTTTAATTGCACCAGAAATTTACTTTGCGATTACGAATAAAAATTGGGTTATCAAAATGCCTGATAGTGTACCACCTGCTGTTGCTAAAGGATTTAGTGGTATTATCCCTGGTATGTTTACCTTAATGGTTTTTGCGCTTGTGAATTACTTGTTTGCGAAAACTGCAGATACCAGTCTATTTATTTGGTTTGAAGATAACGTCGGTAGTACATTAGCAAAATTAAGCCAAGGTTTACCTGCCGTTATTCTAACATCTACCTTAATACCATTACTTTGGTTCTTTGGTCTTCATGGGGCAAACTTACTTGAAGCCTTTATGTCACCTGTATATGGCACATTACAAACTGAAAATATTCAAGCTTTCGCAAACAGCAATGGTTCCATTAAAACATTGGCAGACGGTTTACATGGTTGGGTCCGTGGATCATGGGATGCTTATGTCTTCCATGGTGGATCAGGGGCAACCTTACCACTCTTATTTGCTATTATTATTGTTTCGAAAGTAAAAGATCACCGTGAAATTGCACGTCTTGGTATTGCACCTGGAATCTTCATGATTAATGAACCAGTACTCTTTGGATTACCTGTTGTTTTAAATCCAATTTACCTTGTTCCATTTGTCTTGAATCAACCGATTCTTGCTACCATTGCATATCTTGCAACAAAAGTGGGCTTTGCAGGTCCAATTGTTAACTCTGTTCCATGGACAACACCACCAATTCTAAATGCACTGCTTGCTACAAACTTTAGTATCGGTGCTGGAATTATTGCATTAATTAATGTGGGGGTCGCATTCATTATATATCTACCATTTGTTGTGGTCGCAAATCGTTCCGCAGAGTAATCTAATATTAAACGTACCAATTTTACAGATATCAACAAATAAGCCCCACTTTGGGGCTCATTTGTTTCTTAAAGACAAAGGAGCGACACATGAAACAAGATTTAAAATTTTTACGCCATATCCCTACTGATTTTTTATGGGGGGCTGCATCAGCTGCATATCAAGTAGAAGGTGCTTACAATATTGAAGGCAAAGATGTTTCCATATGGGACGAATGGACAAAATTACCCGGAAAAACATTTCAAAATACCAATGGGGATATCGCAACCGATCACTATCATCGCTATAAAGAAGATGTGAGACTCATGAAAGAAATGGGTTTAAAAACATACCGCTTTTCCATTTCTTGGACACGTATCTTAAATGGCACAGAAATTAATCCAAAAGGAATTTTATTTTATCATAACTTAATTGATGAATGTCAAAAGCATGGCATTGAACCTATGGTTACCTTATATCATTGGGATTTACCCAAGCGGCTACAAGATCAATATGGTGGCTGGTTAAGTGATCAAATCGTGGATGACTTTGTGGCCTACGCAAAGGTTTGTTTTGATGAATATCATACAAAAGTTAAAAAATGGATCGTAATTAACGAACCCAACATTTTTACGCATCAAGGTTATGAATTGGGCGTACATCCACCAGGACATAAAGATAAAACTGATGAATATCTCAAAGCTTTTCATCATACGGCACTTGCACACGCAAAAACAGTAAACCTCTATAAAAGCGGTTCTTATGAAAAAGGTATGATTGGCAGTTCAATCGCGCTCACACCAGGATTCAGTCAAACAGATTCACCCAAAGATTTAGAAGCCACTAAGCGATACATGGACTTAAATTTCTATTGGTTTACAGATATTTATTATAAAGGTTCATACCCAAAGTGGGCTTTAGAGTACTATCAAAACAATAATCTCATTAAGTTTTCAATTAGTGATGATCAAAAGATGATGTTAACACAAGCCGCCAAAGAAGTGGACTTTATTGGAATTAACTACTACCAAAGCACCATGATTGCACACAATCCACTGGATGGGGTTGGGCAGGTGCTCTTTAACACAGATGGTAAGAAAACTAGCTTTGTTGAAAGTGGGATTCCAGGGGTATATAAGAATGTGGAAAACCCCAATGTCACGTATACCAATTGGAACTGGGTGGTCGATCCAGATGGACTCAAAGAAACACTGAAGGTACTCACAAAGCGTTATCATTTACCTATTATTATCAGTGAAAATGGCTTGGGTGCTTTTGATGAAATTGAAGATGGCGCCATACATGATGATTATCGGATTGATTTTATATATAAACACATTAAAGCGCTGGCCCAAAGTATTCAAGAAGGCTCAGATGTCTTAGCCTATTGTGTGTGGTCTTTTACTGATTTACTTAGTTGGCTCAATGGTTATCAAAAACGATATGGTTTTGTGCATATTGATTTTGAAAGTCCTAATTTAACTCGTCGTAAAAAAGATTCATTTTATTGGTATCAACATTTGATACAATATGCGCAAAATAAAAAGCAGGATTAATTTCCTGCTTTTTAAAATCTTTATTCTGAGATATTGGATAGTTTCAAGAAACGTGCATGTTTATAATGGTGAACATCAATTGAATAGTCAAAGATTTCGCCGGTCTTAAACATCGAGCGGTTCACTGAAAGTAAGGCGGGTTCAGCGGGTGTTAAATCAAGAATATCTGCTTCTTCTTGTGTTAGAAGTCGTGTTTCTAAAATACGATCAACATAACCAATTTGTTTATTGAGTCCTTCACGAATATAATTATAGATTGAGTTTTTAATAATCTCAAGGTTAAGGTAAGGTACATGTTTGCGGTTATAGTAAGAATACTCAATAACCCACTTCATGCCATCCACAATTCTTAAGCGACAAATGTAATAGATGGGTGTCCCCACTTCGCATTTTAAACCACGCGCAATTTCTTCATCGGCGGTTTTTTCTTCAAATTCAATAATGTGTGTTTCAATGTTTGAATTTTTAAAGTCTCGTGAAAGCCCACGAAAAGTTTCTAAGTTTATTGCGCCATCTATAGACACACGACGTATGAAGAAGCCACTTCCTTGAATAGGAATAATGTATCCTTTTTGAATCAGTACTTCCAAAGCTTTTCTAATTGTATTACGACTCACGTCATATTCTTGAATTAAACTGTCTTCAGTGGGTAATTTTTCTTGATAAACTCCAGATTGAATTTTTTCTTCGATGGATTCCCATACAATTTGATATTTATGTTTCATAACGACCCCTCCTAGATTGATTATACCATTAAACCTTAGGAACAAGTCTAATTCATACCCATAAATCGTGTGAAATTATGTAAGTAGATCGGATTAGATTCTTTTAATGCCATTTCTTTAGGCCAAGCATTTATCATATGGCCCGCTTCTAGAAATAATATAAGGTATAATATAAATAAATATAGAAAGTTGGAATAAAATGAAAATATATACTAAAAAAGGTGATACAGGAGAAACATCACTCTTTGATTCAAAACGTGTTTATAAAGATGATATTCGTGTAGAAAGCTATGGTACTGTGGATGAGCTGGGTTCTTATCTTGGTTTATGTAAGCATTATGTTGAAGATGAAGAAATCTTTAAAATCTTAGAACACATTCAAAACAAACTGTTCGTTGTTACTACAAACCTTGCGACAGAACACAAAGAAAATATTCGACATACTTTAAGTGATGAAGATATTACTTATCAAGAAAACGTCATTGACACATATCTTGCAAAAGTTCCAAAAATGACGAAATTTATATTACCCGGATCATCCATCGCATCAGCACAACTTCATATTGCGCGCACGATCTGCAGAAAAGCAGAAAGACGCATTGTCACATTAGCGCACGTAGCAGAAGTTGACCCACTGGTCATACAATATACCAATCGACTCAGTGATACACTTTTTGCGCTGGCACGTTATTTAGAGACAGATGAAACGGAGGTTACGTATTAATGAGTCGTAGAATTATCTTTTTTGGTGATTCCATTACGGATGCACACAGATCAGTCATGAATCCGTTGGGTACAGGTTATGTTTCCATGATTCAAAATAGTGTGAATGATACACTGATGAATCAAGGAATATCTGGCAATACATCAAAAGATTTATTAAATCGCCTACAAAGGGATGTTTTAGATGTTGATGCTGATGAAGTTTTTATCATGATTGGCATTAATGATGTTTGGCAAAGATATAAAGAGAAATATGATGGTTTATATTTAGATGTTGAAGCATATCGTGATAACCTCGAAACCATGATTCAAAAAATTCAAGAAAATAGTAAAGAAGTCACACTACTCATGCCATTTTATCTGAACACTGATAAAGAGGATGCAATGCATCAAAGAACTGTTTTATTTCAAGAAGCACTGAAAGAAATCGCATTAAAATATAATTTAAAACTTATTGATATCCAAGCGTCAATGAACACCTATTTAAAAGATCATGATGCATCTACAATCAGTGATGATTATGTGCATGTGAACGATTTGGGGAATAAAATTATTACGGATACGATACTCAAACACATTTAAGGCATCTTCGGATGTCTTTTTTGATGCACAATTATAGCTTGTGGGGACAGATGTTGATATACTAATTTGGTAATGAAAGAGGAGACCATATGAAAAATAAAAAAATTGTTGTTATAGGTGGTGTTGCAGGGGGTGCATCCTTTGCGGCACGTGCAAGACGTTTGGACGAATTTGCGGACATTGTGATGTTTGAAAAGGGACCCGATGTATCTTTTTCAAACTGTTCATTACCATTTTACTTAAGTGGAATTGTAGAAAAACAAGAAGATTTAGTTTTAATGAATCCAAAGATTTTTAAAGACATTTATAATATTGATGCCAGAGTAAACAGTGAAGTTTTAAGTATTGATAGAAATAAAAAAATTGTAAGTGTTAATAACTTAATTGATAATGTAACTTACGAAGAGAGTTATGATGTTTTAATTCTTTCACCCGGCGCAAAACCCATCATGCCACGTGC
>CAYSBB010000066.1:0-7193 GCA_964429205.1 uncultured Erysipelothrix sp. | reverse complement strand
ACTGGATTATCACCCTTTGAAATGGTTTCTAACCACCATTCAAGGGGTTTAAACACCACATCAAAAATCAACATTTCTTCTTCATCTGTGCGGTGAAGTTTTTTCTTTTCTAAAAGTTTTACAACATAAAAGCGTGAGACATTAATACGCATGATTAAATTATAACGCGAGATGATCATCCCCACTTCTGAAATGACTTCACATGTATATCCGAGCTCTTCTAAGATTTCTCTTTTTAAAGCTTTTTCATAAGGTTCATTGGCTTCTATCCCGCCCCCTGGTGTTTCGTAGTGGTTTCTTTTTCCAAAAAAGTCTTCCCCTACAATATGTAGCATACCAATTTCATCTTTATCATTTAAAACTATGGCGCGTACTGTATTTCTGGTATGAGTGTAGCCGTGTTTTTTATATTCTAAGTCATCTAAATCTGCAAGTAGTTTCATGTGTATCACCTTTAGTTTTGAGAAATGGAAAAGACGCAACATGTTGCGTCTTCATCGGTCCAGTTCCAAGCTAATGTATGGGGGGGAATTGCTTGGAACAGTCTATTTAAGACCATCAATATTATATGATTAAACTCAGTTTCTGTCAAACCGAATTACTCAGTTGTGGAAGCCCTTGGTGTATAGAGGTATGAGAGTTCAATTTCTCTATCATCAATGTCTTCATCTGCCAGCATCTTCGTTAGAACGCGCATGGATACAGCCCCTAAATCGTAAGATGGGATCGCAAAACTTGAGAGTCTTGGTCTTACCATATTGTTGTATTTACTGTCGATTAAACAAACAATTTCAATATCATCAGGAATGCTTAAACCATTTTCATTGGCTGCGTTGAGTGCTGAAATGGCTTGTGAATCACGGTTAGCGATTAAGAAGTTATAGGGTAAGTCCTTAATGGTATCGTTGAAGTAGTCATAGGATCTTCTGTATTCATGTGGAATTTCAATATAACCTTCATCTTCAATGCCCAGTTCTTTATAAGCTCTTTGAACACCTGAAATCATTTCTTGTGTTGTAAAGTCGTTGATTCTATCTTGAATGACCCCAATTCTGTAGTCAGGGTTTTGTTTGATGCGTTTCATGGTGAGTTCATAAACGGCTTTTTCAATATCGACAAATACAGATGCAATTTTTTCATCTGAAATTCTATTTCCAATGATTACCATTGGGAATTGATATTTACTTAAAACTGCGAGTTCTTTTTCCATGAGTTTATCGTTATAGATAATCACACCATCAACGCGTGATTTAATAATCTCATCTATGATATCTTCAATTTCAACAATCCCTTCACTCATTGTGTGAAGTACGATGTTGTATTTATATATTTTCGCAACGTCAATCAAACCATTGATGATCTGTCCTGTATAGCCAAAACTTGCTTCAGGTACTAAAAGTGCAATGGTGGTTGATTTTTGAAGGGCTAAACCTTGTGCAATCGCATTGGGTTTATAACCCAGCTTATCAATGGCAGCCTCTACTTTTAATCTTGTTTCTTCTCTAACAATTTCAAGGCCGTTAATGACCCTTGAAACAGTAGCCAGGGAAACCCCTGCCTCCTTGGCTACGTCGTATATCGTTACTCTTTTCATTCATGATCCCCTTTATCGTCTAATCCCAAGTCTTTCAGTGCTTCTTCGATTTCTTCGATTTCTTTATCCAGCACATCTTGTTCGTGTTCTACACGGTCTTCTATTTTATCTTTAAGTTCTTTAAATGCTTCGCGCTTTGTCTCAAACTCATCTTCTAAGTTTTCTTTGATGTCTTCGATTTTGTCTTCTGATGCTTCTTTGAGTTCTTCGTAAGTTTCTTCTGCTTTTTCTTTTAGGTCTTCTGATAGTTCTTTGAAGTCTTCAAATTTATCTTCTGATGCATCTTTAACATCTTCCACTGTATCTTCTACTTTGTCTTTGACATCTTCATAAGTGTCTTCTGCAGCATCTTTGACATCTTCATAAGCATCTTTTGCGGCTTCTTCAGCAGCTTCTTTTTTGGCTTTTGTTTCTTCCCACCAGTCTTTGAGTTTGGCTTCGCCTTTATGATAGGCTTCTTCACCTTTTTTCAAAGCTTCTTTTGAGAAGTCTTTGGCAGTTTGAACACCATCTTGAACACGTTTGTCTTGGGACACGCGTTGAACTGCATCTCTAAGTTTTACATAGCCTTTTTCTGTATAATCTTTGATGTTTGCGTATGTATCACTGGACTGGAATTCTTGTACTTTATCTGATGTGAATTTGAGTGCATCTTTTGCGGCATCTTTCACTTCGTTGAAGAGTTCGCCTTTTGAAGGGGAATTTTCAATGACAGTTTGTGCTGAATCTAAGATATCTTTGTTTCTTTGAAGTAGAATTTCTGATCTTTCTTCAACGAGTTGATCTTTTTTAAAGGATGCGATCATTTCAAGTGCACGCACATTCATATTATTTATGGTGGTGATGGTTTCATCTCTAAAACTTAATAATTCTTCTGTATTGCGTTTTGTTGCAATTAAATCATTTGATTTGCGATAGAATTCATAGATAATATCATCAATTTGATAAACGATTTCTGTTAGGTATTCATTATATTTACTCATAAACGCCAAAATCCTCCTCTATTGGTTCTTCTTCTGTATTTTTTTTATCATCTTTTTTAAATAAATCTTTGGTCCAACTCATGATGGAGTCAGAATTTTTAATCGCATAATTGGTCATTGAACTGACAATGCCTGTTGCAGACTTATTGACAGTATCAACGGTGTGAGAAATCCCAACAATTGTTTCGAGTGGCACTTCTAACTTTCTAATTGAATCATGCGTTGAGTCGATCGTATCATTAACCTTATCCATTGTGAGTGGCACAGCCTTTAAGATTCCCACAATTTTAAAAATTAGAATGATCAGTGCAATCAGGACTACGACTCCTAAAATTGGTAGTAGTAAGCGTGATACTTCACTGGCGGAAACTAAAAAATCATCTAACATTCTTCTCACCTCTTTTTTAATTATACAATGTTATGAAAGTGTTTTCAATCAGAGTAATTCTTTTAATACTTCTTGAATATCATAAACATTTTTTGTGCTCATAAACACAAAAGCACCTGGTGCTAAACTTGCTAAAGTTTGCGCCCCTTCTAATGTATCTTCAATCACTATTGAATTTTCAACGCGATCTTTTAAGTAATTGACATCAATGCCTACAGTACTTTCAAATGAGTCCAGTGTTGGAAATGGTAAGAATACCACTTCATCAGCAACACTGAGTGCATCTTTGAGTTCTTCAATAAAATAAACAATGCGGCTGGGTCTATCTGGCTTATAAACCGCAACCAGTTTTTTATCTGGGTAGCGGCGGCGCGTGACTTCTAGTGTGAGTTTAATTTCAGTTGGATTATGGGCATAATCATCAATTAAAACGGTGTCTTTCACTTCTTGAATCACATAACGTCGTGCAGCCCCTTTAAAGTTGTGAAGGCCCTCTTCAATATATTCAAGGCTCACTTTTTCATAAAGTCCCACACCAATGACAGCCAAAGTATTTAATACCATGTGCTCCCCAACAATGGGTAAGTCAAAGTGTTTTAAGTTTTCACCTTTGAAATAAAGGTCAAACTCAGTACTGTTTGGGTGTTCTATAATATTTTTTGCTTGAATGTCATTTTTATCACTGAGTCCATAAGTCCAAAATGGAATATCGATTTTAAAGAAATCATAATTTGGATCATCACCCCAAATGATAATGTGTTCTTTGACATTCGCAATAAATTCTTGATAACTGCTTAGGTAGTCTTCTTCGTTTTTGAAATAATCTACGTGATCCATTTCAAAGTTAGTCAAAATCGCAACATCTGGATGATAAGCCAAGAAGTGTCGTTTGAATTCACAGGCTTCTACCGCAAAGTAAGTGTCATCTTGTGTGAGTTCGCCATGTCCATCTCCGATTAAGAAACCAGTTGGGACAGATTTTTCCAGCATGTCTTTTAAAAGTGTGGTCGTGGTTGTTTTACCATGTGAACCACTTACCGTAATCGTTCTGAAGTCTTCCATGATTTTCCCTAAGAATTCATGGTAGCGATAGAATGTGATGGTATCATTTTCTAATGCTTTTTTTACTTCTAAGTGATCATCGAAAAATGCATTTCCAGCAACAACAGTCATATGATCTTTTATGTTGTTTTCATCAAATTTATATAATGGAATATTGAGTGCTTTTAAGCCTTCTTCAGTAAACACATGGTCTAGTGTATCAGAGCCTGATACTTCATAGCCCAGTTTGGCACAAATTTGTGCTAAAGAAGCCATACCGGATCCTTTTATTCCAATAAAATATAAAGCGTTATTTGTCTTCATGTTCAAGTCCTTCTAAAAAATCGTAAAGTGATGTTTGAACTTCATCATCATTATCATCTTCATAGATCATGCTTTTTAAGTCTAGATCCAAAAGTTCTTCTTCAAAAGCATCTTCATTTTTACTTTCATCTTGAAGTGAGCCGTACATTGGGCTGATAATTTTTGTGATGGGTTCGTGTTTTTGGGCAGGTTTTGGTGCGGGTGTTTGAATCATTTCATCTTTTTCAGATTCATCGCCACCATGCATGGGACTCAAGATTGCGCGCCTTCTGTATGTTTCTTTTGTCTTTTTCGTCTCGAAAATACGTGGCTTATGAACCTCAGGTTCTACCTCTGTTTTTTCTTCTAAATCAATCATCATGGATCTTTTAGGTTTATCTGCCTCTAAAGAAGTGGGCGTTTCAATCGCTTTTTCAACGACTTCGAGTTCTATTGTGTCATATGAAGGCAAAGGTTCTGGTTCAGGTTTTTCTAATTTTTTATCCTTCATGGGTAAAACTGGCTTAATCTTTACCGGTTCAACCTTCAGCTCTTCCTCTTCTAAAACAATCTCTTCTTCTTCAAATAGTAATGAGGTTAGTTTTCTCCACATAGTATCACATCACTTTCTTTAATCCCTGTTTGGGTTTAATTGTTCATACATGTCTTTGAGTGTCCCTGTTTCAGGGGGTGTTTGTTCGAAAAATTCAGAATATGTACTGTCATAATTTGAAATTTCTTTATTTGAATAAGCGCTGACCACAACATCTTTATTAATGACCACAGTCTTTAAGATGTCTACCATGCTTTCTAGAGTAATAGAAACATTGGTCCCAGGTACCAGTGCCAACATATCTACAGATTCATTGTTTAAGAATATGGCGTAGTATTCATTCATCTTATAAATACGCACTTTCATATTTCTTGTTTCATCTTGAATGTCGATGTAACTTGCAGAATCTTCAAATACAGGGTCTTGTGTTTTTTCTGTTTCTGATTTTTTATCATAATCAAAGTTTTCTGAAACGATTTTATCAATGGATAAACGCATCAGAACATCAAAACCTTCAACTGTAAATAACGTAGAGTTAGTATCAGCCTTTTTTACACCCACATGCGGTGGTGTGTAATAGCGCATAAAGCGCTTTTTATGGTTTGTGCTTTGTGAAACGGGTTTTGAAAGGCCTTGTTTAAATCCTGTATCTAAAGAAGGCATCTTTGTGGTACACCCAACAAGCACAAATAAACTCAAAAGTAATAAGGCAATCCGTTTCATAGGGTTGACTCTTTAAGTTCTAAAAGTTTTAAAATCGCTTTTTTCGCAGCCAGGTAATCCTCAACATCTAAAATAGATGATGAAGTATGGATGTTACGTGCCACAATACATGCCGTCACAGTGGAAACACCCATATTTGATTTGTGAACGGCCCCAGCATCGGTGCCCCCATTTGAGAAGTAGTATTGGTGTTTGATGTCGTTTTCAACACAAACATCCACCAGTTCATGAATTAAGTCTTTATTCGCAATCATGGATCCATCCATCATACGAATGAGAACCCCTGCGCCAAGTTTTCCTTGTGCATTTTTATCTAATGCATCATTGGCAGGTGAACAATCTAATACAATCGCATAATCTGGATTGATCATGTTGGTGATTGTGGTTGCACCACGAAGTCCAACTTCTTCTTGTACACTCGCCCCAACATATAAGTCAAAGGGTAAATCTTTATCTTTTAAACTATTTAAAATATCAAGTCCCATGACGCATCCATAACGGTTGTCAAAAGCTTTTGCGAGTAATCTCTTCTCATTGAGTTTTTCAAAAGGGCCATCGACCACAACCATATCACCGACTTGGATTTTCCAAGATAAGACTTCTTCTTTATCTTGTGCCCCAACATCAACGGCCATTTGTGCAATTTCCATCGGTTTTGCGCGATCTGCAGCAGATAACATATGGGGCGGAATGGAACCAATGGTGCCTTTAAAGACTTCACCATAACGGTTTGTGACATTCACGCGGTGTGCTAAGAGTGTTTGTGAAAACCAGCCACCCACTGGGTGTAGTTTTAAGACACCTGTTTCAGTAATGTCTTTGACTAAAAAGCCCACTTCATCCATATGCCCCAGTAACATAACTTTGGGTGCATTTTCTTTTTTACTTTTCTTAAAGGCTGTGATACTTCCAAGTTGATCATATAAAACATCATAATCCATTTTTTCATATTCAGTTTTTAAGTAGTGTGCGACATTTTTTTCGTGTCCACTCACACCATCAATTTGTGTAATTTCTTCAAACCATCTTAATTGTTGTTTACTTAACATTTTGTTTCCTCCAAATAGCACGGTAGATTCTTTGATTGTTTCTCATAAACTTGCGTTCATATTCTGTAAAGGGATCGATGATGTCGTCTTCATCGACTTCTTTTCTAAAATCTAAAGAAACTTCTACCAGTTCAAAGCCAAAGCGACTCACATTCACTAATGAATATTCAAAGAGTGCTTGGTTATCTGTTTTCATCCATAACTCTCCATGGTCTGAGAGTAGTCTGTTATATTGTTTTACTTTTGTATCATAAGTGAGGCGTCTTTTCTCATGTCTTGTTTTTGGCCAAGGATCTGAGAAGTTCAAGTGAATGACATCAAGCTCGCCCACTTCAAATAATTCATCTAAGTTTTTCGCATCACCATAAATAAAGCGTTTCTTTCCGTATTCACGAAGCTTTCTAAGTGCAATACTGCTGGCGGTATAATCTTTTTCTAGTGCAATGACGCCATCTTCAGGATACATTTCAGCTAAACCAAGCCAATAATCACCTTTTCCAGCGCCAATTTCTAATCGTAATTTTGAAGTGGATAAAACTTGTTTCCACTGTCCTTTTAA
>CAYSBB010000065.1:0-7327 GCA_964429205.1 uncultured Erysipelothrix sp. | reverse complement strand
CATTAGTTGTTAAGTTCAAAAAGAAAAGTCGCGAAAAGCGACTGTCTTAATTTTATAAATTTCGAATCAAACGTACTTTAATCATGCCTTCAATATTTTCTAAAGACTTTTTAAGTGCCGCAAGTTCTTTGGGCTGGGTACTGGGGATATCCACTAAGGTATATGCATAAGCTCCACTATTTTTATTCATCATATTGTCGATGTTGATATCCAGTTGTCCCGCAACATTTGAGATGTGACCAATCATTTTTGGAATGTTTTGGTGAATCATCGCAAAACGTGTGGGTGAATTAAAAGGGAGTTCAATGTCAGGAAAGTTTACGGAATTCACAATATTCCCAGTTTCTAAAAAGTGGCGTAATGTTCTTACGGCCATTTTTGCGCAGTTAACTTCTGCTTCAGAAGTGGATGCGCCGAGGTGTGGTAAGACTGTAATTTGTGGATGGTGAAGTAAGCTTTTATCCGCAAAGTCAGTAATGTATGATCCAATTTGTTCATTGTCTAAGGCTTTAAGGAGCGCCTTATTATCAACCAGTTCACCTCTTGCAAAGTTGAGTAACGTGACATCATTTTTCATTTTCGCAAGTTGTGTATCACTGATGAGATGTTTTGTGTCACCATTTAATGGCACATGAAGGCTGATGAAATCAGCATCTCTAAAGATGTCTTCTAAACTTAGTGCGCGCTTGACACGTCTTGAAATACTCCAAGCGGTAGTAACAGAGACATAAGGGTCATAGCCAATCACGTTCATTCCAAGTCTGTAGGCATCGTTTGCGACCATGGCACCAATACTGCCAAGGCCGATAACGCCCAGTGTTTTTCCTTCGAGTTCACTGCCTGAGAATTGTTTTTTATTAGCTTCTACATCTTTTGAAATGTTGTCGCTGGTGAGTTTTTGAACCCAGTTTGCGCCACGAACAATGGGGCGTACGGAAAGAAGTAGACTGGCAAGAACCAGTTCTTTAACCGCATTAGCATTGGCGCCAGGTGTATTGAAGACCACAACCCCTTCACCACTCATTCTTTCAGTGGGGATGTTGTTGGTGCCAGCACCTGCACGTGCTATGGCTTTGAGGTCTCTTGAAGGTTCTAGATCATGTAAATTATGACTTCTCAGTAAAATCGCATCTGCATTACCATTAGCATTGAGTTCATAGTTTTCATCAAAAAGGTTGAGACCTTGTGGGTCGATGTTGTTGTAAATTTTAATTTTATACATATTTATCTCCAAATTTATTTTCAAAAATCTGTAAAGTGCGAATGAGTACTTCGACACCCTCTTTCTCCATTGCATTATAAATGCTTGCTCTTAAGCCACCGACAAGGCGGTGTCCTTTGAGATTAATTAGATTATCATTTGTGGTTTGTTCTAAAACTTTTGCGTCTAAATCTTGATCACCTGTTGTGAAGGTGATGTTATTGATGGAACGGTTTTCTGTGACGGTTGCTTTGAATAATTTTGATGTGTCTAAAAAGTTATAAAGCATGTTTGCTTTTTCTGTTGCGCGTTTTTCCATTTCTTTGACACCACCCAAACGGTCAACCCATTTTAAAACAAGACCCATCAAATAAATACTGTATGTTGGGGGTGTGTTATACATGGAGTTTGTGGCCGCATAGCTTCGATAATCAAGCATCTTGGGTAGATTGTCATGTGTGATTGTATCTAGGAGTGATTTTTTCACAATGACGACCGTCACCCCTGCAGGTCCTAGATTTTTTTGAGCCCCAGCATAAAGCATGTCTATTTTAGAAATGTCATAGTCGACACTGAGAATGTTACTGGACATATCCACGATAATAGGAACATTTGTTTTTGGGAACGTACGCATCATGGTGCCTTCAGTTGTATTGTTTGAAGTGAGATGCAGGTAGGCTGCATCTTCTGGTATTTCCGGGAGTGTGGGTAAGTTTGAATATTTAATATCTTTGGAAGAGGCTAAAAGTACGGCATTATCTTTTAAAACGCGTTTGCCTTCTTCATAGGCTTTTTGGCCCCAAATGCCTGCGTCTACATAGTATGCTTTTTTGTCGTTTGCGAAATTCATCGGGATCATCGCAAATTGCATGCTGGCGCCACCTTGGATAAAAAGGACTTCATATGATTCGGGTATATGCATTAAGTCTTTAAATCTGTCGATGACTTCTTGATGAACTGCTTCATATACAGAAGATCGGTGCGACATTTCCATGACGGAGATCCCAGTGTTCTTGTAGTTGATTAGTTCTGTTTGTGCTTCCTTTAACACTACATCGGGTAGTGTTGAAGGTCCCGCTGAAAAATTAAATACCTTTTTCATAAACTTTCATCCTTCTTTCATAACATGATTATAACATAGAATTTGAAGATTAAGAAGTATGAAAAAAAGCACTAACTTTGAGTGCTTTTATGTGCTTGACATGCATCATATAGATAATAGAGTAAGACCATACTTAATCCTGTTTGTGCGATCTTTACAATCATTAAAATTGTCGGTTCGCTTAAGAATAAAGTAAGGGAAGAAACAAGGATTATATAGATAAAAACCATTTTGAGTCCGTCTTCGTTTATCGTTACTTTTTCTTTATATGCAATGTCGATGATGCCCCAGACAATCTTATAAACTAAGAATAGGGGCAGCAATTGTTTGAAAACAATTGAATTCGCAATTTTCACAACAGGTGCGCCCAGTCCATAATCCAGTCCGACAATATCGAGAATGAATATGACAAGGGAATAAAAACCCAGTGCGAGTGTGAGGACTTTGATATCTTCGAAGCTATTATGTTTTGCTTTAAAGAAATAAATACCTCTTAAAATGAAGAAATAGCCTATAAATGATGGCAATATTTCTAGGGTACCTGGAATGAAATTTACCTTTACATGAAAATCAATAAAGATAAAAAACAGACCGATTAGAAAATGTATCATAAGTAAACTCCTCTTTTACAATATGAATTGTAACGCAAAACTTATGAAATGTACAATCTATTCTTGAAGCTTTAAAGCATCTACGACAGAAAGTGCCAAGATGAAATCAACTGTGCTATGAACAATGGTACCAAGACCTAAGAAGATAAAGAATTGTAAGAGTAGGCTTGCGTTCAAGGTTTTGGCGGATATTAAGGCTACAATCCCAAACTCTGCAGCGCCATGAATCAGTGCCACAATTAAGTTAAATATAAATTTATCTTTGAAACTGTTTAATTTATGTTTTTGTAGGTAAAGGGCACCTGGAATCACAAAAGCTAAGTGTGAGAAGGCACGTGCTGCAACGATAAAGGGAAAGCTCATAAAAAATCCCAATGTGGTTCCCAGCGCTACCATGATCGCAACTTGTGGACTGATAAACATCGCAATGAAAATTGGAACATGACTAGCGAGTGTATAAGTGGATGCGGGTAAAACGAGTTTAATGGGCATCATGGTTGGGATAAGGATGGCTATTGCGGTGAGTAATCCTGCAATGGCGATGTGTGATACTTGTTTGTTGCGGTTCATATTAACTACCTCCTGAGGTGTCTTGACACATTGTAGAGCAAAAAAGAAAAGGTGTCAAGACACCTTGGTTTCAATTATTTTCGATAAGCCATCCTTTTTCCTTAAGTGCATCTAATGCCAGTTCATAATGTTTTTTAGACTCGCAACTGATTGTATGTAAGTGAACCCCTTTTGTGAGTGAACTGAGAAGTTCTGTTTCTTTATTTTTAATATCATTCATAAAGTTTTGAATATCCTCGTCATTTCGAATGTTGAGTTGCCCTGTGATTTCTCCATATATGGGATGATCGACCGTGACATCTAAAATATATACATCCATATCAATGAGGAGTTTGAGTTCAGCTTCTGTATCTTCTTCTAAATGGTCGACCGCAACTTTCGCAATGAAGCGCTCTTCATCTAAAAACATGACATAGCCTTTGGCGGTTGCTTTTATGGGGTGGCCTTGTGCACGAAGCAGTGCCACATCTCCCACAATGACTTGTCTTGATACATTAAATTGTTTTGCTAAAGTAGAAGCACTGATGGCTTTTGTACTGTTCGCAATTTGTTTCAATATTTCTGTTCTTCTTTTCTCTCCCATATCGCACACTCCTAAATAGATTATAATACAAATTGTTAAAAACTTAAAAAAGAAGTATAATATGTGTTGATAAGGATGTGATGAAATGAAAAAACTCATCGTATATGAAACACCAGAAGATTTGGGCTCATCAATTTTAGGCTTAAATATTGATCCCAGTCGTAGAAGATTTAACGAAATGATTCCAACATTAGAAAGTTATGATGTGGAAGTGATTCGTTATAATGAGATTGACCATAAAGATAAAATAGCAGATGGTATCAAACTGCCTTCATTAGAACTTGAAGGTGAATTTGTGGCTAACGGTCGTTATCCACAGCGATTTGAAGTTGCAAAGTGGTTTGACATTCCAGTAGAAGCTTTTGCGGCAATCCCCAAACAAGGACTTTTTGAAGAAGCAAATTCTGCTTATGGCGGTGCTTGTTGTGGGTTGAGTGATGATTTATATTTAGATCCAAACGAAGATTAGTTTATTGAAGCCTCGATAAGGGGCTTTAGTTTTAAAAAAAAGGAGTTTTTAAAATGAGATTTAAAGGGGATAAACTTTTGCACTTTATTCCTGATTTCACAGTGATAGATTTGGAGACCACAGGTCGTGGTACGGATTATCGTGAAATAACAGAAATGAGCGCAATTCGATATAGAAACTATAAGCCAGTGGCTTCTTTTAGTGTGCTCGTGAAACCTCAAAGTCCCATTTTACCTTTCGTTGAGAATTTAACAGGCATTACTGATGAAATGCTTAAAGACAAACCCAATGTATCTGAAGTCATTGATGATTTTGTTTCATTTGTGGGGGATGATGTCATTGTGGGTCATAATGTTAATTTTGATTTTAATTTAGTCTATGATGCTTATTTGGCATCAGAAAATAAAATTATGCATAATGATTATATGGATACTTTAAATTTATCAAGAATCTTAAATGAAGATGCATCCAGTCATAAACTTGAACACTTGTGTCAATATTATGCGATTGATCGTGAAGTGGGACATCGTGGCTTGGAAGATTGTAAACAGACAGGTGAGCTGTATATAAAAATGAGTAAAAAGGCAGTGGCGACACAAAAATTATTTGTGCTGGGAGTGGTATGATGAATGTATATGATTTTGATGAAACAGTATATCTAAACGATAGCTCAAAGGAGTTTTATGTATTTAATTTAAAACTCAATCCTAAGTTGGCAAAGTATTGGCCAAGACAGAGCAAAGCTGCGCTTGATTATAAGCGTGGTAAAATTACTAAAACTGAAATGAAAACGATCTTTTATGAGTATTTTCAAAGTGTTGAAGATATCCATCAAAAAGTGTTGGATTTTTGGCAAGAAAATCAAGATAAAATTCGTCCCTGGTATTTGAATCAAAAACAGAGCGATGATGTGATTATTTCTGCATCGCCTGAATTTTTACTGAAACCAATTTGTGATAAGATGGGTGTTCATTTAATTGCATCAGATGTTGATCCTTTGACAGGTGTGAATCGCCAAGAGAATTGTTATGGGGTTGAGAAGGTACATCGTTTTAAAGAACAATTTGATTTAGACGATATTGATGAGTTCTATTCAGACTCTTATTCTGATGATCCATTAGCACAGTATGCCAAGCGTGCTTTTATGGTTAAAAAAGACGATATCAAACCTTGGTAAACAAGAGTATTTAATTAAATTAGTGTACTAAAGCGTGCATAATTGCACGCTATTTTTGTAATCGGTTTCAATTATAAGTGCTAAACGACGTATAACAACGGAAATTAATTGACATAAAGCATGAATAATCATAAAATGTATATGTAACTAAAGATCAAGGAGGAAATTATGAAGAAATTTGTAACTTTAGTATTTAGTGCTATTTTATTATTTTCACTGGCAGCATGTGGAAGTAGTGACAAGCCAGAATTAGAAGAGGATCACTCACTATACCTCATCACTGACCAAGGAACAATTAATGATAAATCATTTAACCAAGGTTCATATGAAGGTATGGAGCAGTACGCACACGAAGTTGGTATTACACCTAACTATCTACGTCCAACAGGGGAAACCACCGTTGAATATATTGACTCAATCGAAAAAGCAATCGATGCAGGAGCAAAAGTTATTGTTACTCCAGGATTCTTATTTGAAGAAGCAGTATTTATCTCACAAGATGCACATCCAGATGTAAAATTCATTCTTGTTGACGGTGTTCCAAACAACGCAAAATTTGATGCGACACACGAAGAAAAAGTTGGAGACAACACAGTGTCCATTCTTTATCGTGAAGAGCAATCAGGATTCTTAGCAGGTTATGCTGCAGTTAAATCAGGTTTCACAGAGTTAGGTTTCATGGGTGGAATTGCTGTTCCTCCAGTTATTAACTTCGGTTATGGTTACTTAGCAGGTGCTAACTTAGCTGCTGAAGAAGAAGGCGTAAAAGTTAATGTTAAGTATACATACTTAGGAAAATTCAACCCAAGTCCAGAATTCCAAAACCAAGCAGTTTCATGGTTCAACGATGGTGTTGAAGTCATCTTTGCTTCAGCTGGTGGTGCAGGTAACTCAGTTATGGCAGCCGCAGAAGAAGTAGATGGTAAAGTAATCGGTGTTGACGTTGACCAATCAGCAGAGTCAGATACAGTTATTACATCAGCAACTAAAAACCTTAAAGGTTCAGTTTATGAAGTTGTTAAATCAGCAATGACTGAAGGCTTCAAGGGCGGAGAAATCTTAACATTTGGTGTTGGTGAAGATGGTGTTACATTACCAGATAACTTTGATAAACTAGATGGCTTTGGACAGGCAGAATACGACGCACTTTACGCACGCTTGAAAGCTGACGAAGATGGTATTCAATCAAATATCCCAGTGTTATCAACACATGGTGATAAAGTATCAGCATTATCATTCGATAATGTTACAATTGAATCAATCGAATAATTTATTCACAGTAAATGTAGGCGGTCATCGATGGCTGCCTACTTTTTTCTTATAAAATATAAAGGAGAACGCGATGCAAAATGTAATTGAAATGAATGGCATCACCAAAATATTCCCTGGTGTCGTTGCCAATGATAATGTGTCAATCACATTGCGTCAAGGGGAAATTCTAGCACTACTCGGTGAGAATGGTGCCGGCAAGTCTACTTTAATGTCTGTTCTTTTTGGTCTTTATGAACCAGAAGAGGGAGAGATTAAAGTAAATGGAAAAACCGTAAAAATTCAAGATCCAAATGACGCAACAGATTATGGAATTGGAATGGTTCACCAACATTTTAAACTTGT
>CAYSBB010000064.1:0-7540 GCA_964429205.1 uncultured Erysipelothrix sp. | reverse complement strand
ATATAGGAATAAACGGGTTGATTACCACGATATACTTCTACTTCTACATCATAATTGTCTTCAATGAATTTTTCTACTTCATTCATTTCGTCATCTTCAACATCTTCACCAACAATTACAGTTACGATTTCTTTATCATCGGTGATGAGTTTTTCTAGAACTGTTTCTAAAACAACGCGTCTGTTTGGATTTGAAACAACGATGTCTTTTTCTACGATTCCCATAAAGTCATCTTTTTTAATTTCTACAGATTCAAAGACTGTGTCTTTAATTGCATATGTGATTTCAGCAGTTGTGGTTGATGCCACTGCATCTAACATTTCTTCTTTATTTTCTTCAAGTTCTGCTTCTGGATTAAACATAATACATGCAGCAATTCCTTGTGGAATTGATTTTGTTTCAATAACAGTAATGTCTTTATCAGTAAGAATGTCTTTCGCTTGGTTTGCGGCTAATATAATATTTGAGTTGTTTGGAAGGATGATGATATGATCTGCATCAATATCTTCAATTAGATCTACAAAGTCTTCAGTTGATGGATTCATAGTTTGACCGCCACTGATGATATACTCTGCACGTAAATCATTGAATAATGCTTCAATCCCTTCACCTGCTACGACAGAAACAATCGCATATTTTTCATGTTCTTTTTTAGATTGTGATTTTAATGCATGCTTCGCATCACCTTCCATAATGGTATGGTGTTGTTCTGACATGTTGTCGATCTTGAGTTTTAAGAATTCTCCATATTTTTGACCCAAGTTTAATGCATTACCTGGTTTTAAAGTATGAACGTGAACTTTAACAAGGTCCTCATCCGTCACAACCACAATTGAGTTTCCAAGTTTTTCAAGTTCTTTTCTAAACATCACTTCATTATATGGTTTTGCATCATCATCAAGTTGAATGATAAATTCTGTACAGTAACCAAATTCATCATGTTCCATATCTGATGCGGCAACGTGATTTTGTTCGCTAACTTCTAATGCTTCAATATTTTCGCCTTGAAGTGTTTTTAAGAAACCTTCTAAAACAGCTAAATACCCCGCACCACCACTATCAACAACACCCACTTCTTTTAAGACTGGAAGCAGTTCTGGTGTGTATTCAAGTGATTCGCTTGCTTTTTCTACAAGATATGCCATATATTCTGTACAATCAGCACCTTTATTCAGTTGGTACCAATCATAAGCATATTGTGCACTTTCTCTTAATACAGTTAAAATTGTTCCTTCTACTGGACGCATTACGGCTTTATATGCAACAGTTGTGGCATTTTGAAAAGCATCCGCAAGATCTGCAGCACCCAGTGATTCTTTGGTTTCTACAGATTGTGAGAATCCTCTAAAAATTTGAGAAAGGATTACACCTGAGTTACCACGTGCACCCATTAAAAGACCGCGTGATAATTTTTTTGATGTTTCTCCTACATGACTTGAATTCAGCGCTTTTGCTTCTTTTAAGCCATTGGTGAAGGTTAAGTTCATATTGGTTCCAGTATCACCATCGGGTACTGGGAAAACATTTAAAGCATTAATTTCGTGGTGCTGGTTTGAAAGATTGTTTGCACCATTTTCAAGCATTTTTAAAAACACATCTCCCGTAATTTTATCCATTATTTAACCACCTTAATACCTTGAACGTAAACATTTACTTTACTTACAGGTTGCCCTAGTGTTTTCTCCATCATGTATTTCACATTCTTTTGAACTTCATTTACAACCTCTGAAATTTTAACATTATAACTTACAATAATATACACATCTAAAACAAGGCCTTCTTCTGTTTCATTCACAAAGACACCTTTAGTGAAGTTTTCACCTTTGAGCAATTCAGCCCAGCCATCTTTAAAGATTTGTTGTGAGGCCATACCAACCACACCATAACATTCAGTTACAATGCCGCCTGCTAACATCGCAATGGCTTCATTTGAAATCTCAATGGTCCCATACTTGTTTTCTTTCTCAATTGTCATAAGAATTCCTCCTACTTTTATCTTCTCATATTTAATAAAAAAATTCTACTCATCTTTTTCACAAGGTTTCGCTACAGCACTCTGATTTTCATCTGTATGGCCGTAATCTAAGAAATAAATACAACGATTGTCTTTCTTATCACCTTTTTGGATACCTGATACAATATCAGGATAGTAATCCATTAATAATAGATTGTCTAAATTTGTGAATACAAAATAGCCATGATTCATTGTGAATTTAAAATAAATCTTTTCCAGTGGTTCATCCACCAATTCTATCTCTGAAATACTATTAAATGATGATTGATCAATTTTGGATAGCTTTTCTGAGAACTCTGGATATTTCTCAAATATTTCTGTATTAAATTTCTTTAAAATGGGAACTGGATTATCTAAGTTTTCATTAGATTCTAATACGTGATTGTCCGATAATAAATATCTTTTGGGCGCATCACTCAACATGGCCACAACAGGATATTCTTCGACAGTCAAATTAATCAGTCCTTTTGTATAATACAACTTTAAGCTTTGCTTTGCAACTCCAGGTATTTTAGACTTCAGGGTCAGCTTTTTAAAGAACGCTTTTAATAGTCGATCATTCTCTTTTAAGTCTAAGGATTCAAGCAGGACCGTTTCACTTAGGACATTGTCGCCTTCTACTTCAATGCTTCTAACTCTGGAGTATTTGGATTGATCAAACAGATAAAGACCCACAATCACTAAGATGATTATCACAAGTCTTGAAAGACGCTTCAACAACCGTTTTCTTTTGATGCGTCTTTTAATTCTTTTTTCCGCATCCAAACGTTTTTGAATATATTGAATTTGTGTGACATCATCATCTTTTGTACGACGTCTTCGACTACTCATCTTCAATCACCTGTTTGAGTACACGATATATATTCTCATTCACATTCGGTGTATCCAGTGTTTTCACGTTTTCTCTTAACGTGTTCATAGTGTTTTGATTGTTTAGTGTGTCTTCGATTGTTTTTAGAAAACCGCCTGGTGTTAAGTCTTTTTCTTCATATAATATGGTCGCATCTTTATCACTCAAGGCTTTAGCGTTAAAGTATTGATGATTGTTTGCGACATAAGGACTGGGAATTAAAATTGATGGAATCCCAAAGGCTGCAATTTCAGTAATTGAAGAAGCGCCTGCTCTTGAAACGATTAAATCTAAATAAGGCAGCAGTTTCCCTTGATCAACATAATCTAGAATAAAAACGTTCTCAGGAATGTGATCTATTTTTTCCATAAAAGGTTCATATTCATTTTGCCCTGTCACAAATACAAGTTGATAATCTAATGTGTCAATCATCTTGATTGCTTCAGAAAACATGTTGTTGATGCTTGTGGCACCTTGTGAACCCATGACACTTAAGACAATCGGTTTCTCTAAATTTAAACCAATTCTTTTGACTTCAGCATCATCCTTCACAACATCTTTCGCCAGTGATGCTCGTGGGTTTCCATAAAAATATACGTTTTCATGGCCTTTAAATGCCTCTTCATAACAGGTGAAGATGGCATGTGCATCTGAAGACACCCATTTATTGGCTTTTCCAACAAATGCATTTTGTTCGTGAAGGGCGATTTTAATCTTTAAACTTTTTGCGGCCAAGACAACAGGTAAAGAAACATAACCCCCAAACGCAAAGACAAGGTCAGGTTTAAGTTTCTTTAAGTGTTTTCTTGCTTGATAAATGGCTTTAAACTGTGTTGACATGGCATATATTTTATAAAAAATACTGCCCTGAAGCCCAGCATTTCTAATTGCATAGAAAGGATAGCCATGTTCTGGAATAATTTTTGCTTCCATACGATTATCATTACCGATATAAAAGACTTCTGCTAAATCATTTTTAAGTAGATAATCACTGAATGTGAGTGCTGGATAAATATGACCACCACTGCCACCTGTTACGATACAAATCTTCATCGCTTCCTCCTAGTCAAATAAGTTTTCATTGTATGAAATTTTTAAGTGTTGATAAGCTTTCTTCGTCACAACGCGCCCTCTTGGAGTGCGGTTAATAAATCCAATTTGTAATAAATAGGGTTCATACACATCTTCTAGGGTCATGACTTCCTCAGAGATACTTGAAGCAATGGCCTCGATCCCTACAGGACCCCCTTTAAAGCGCTCAATGATACCTATTAGATATCTAACATCAACATCATCCAAACCAAGATGATCGACCTTAAGTTGGTCTAAAGCGTGTGATGCAATCTTTTGATCTACGATGTTATCGTTCATCACAAGCGCAAAGTCACGCACCCTTCTAAAAAGTCTGTTGGCAATTCTTGGAGTACCACGTGATCTTTTCGCAATTTCACTAACTGCATCTTGATCAATTTCTGTATTGAGTACTTTTGAAGTACGCGACACAATGCGTTCAATTTCTTCATCATTATAAAATTCAAGTTTTGATACAATTCCAAAGCGATCGCGAAGGGGTGATGATAAATCACCAGCACGTGTTGTTGCGCCCACTAGTGTAAAGGGTGGCAGTTCCAAACGGATGCTACGGGATGTTTCATCCTTTCCAACAATAAGATCCAGTTCAAAGTCTTCCATTGCAGAATAAAGAATCTCTTCGACTGCTTTTGGGATGCGATGAATTTCATCGATGAATAAGACATCTCCTGGGTTTAGTGAAGTTAAAAGGGCCGCTAAATCGCCACTTCTCTCAATGCTTGGACCTGATGTAATTTTAATTTCTGTACCCATTTCTTCTGCGATAATAAACGCTAAAGTCGTTTTACCAAGGCCTGGTGGTCCATAAAAAAGCAAATGGTCCAGTGATTCATTTCGAACTTTAGCTGCTTCAATAAAGACTTTAAGATTTTGTTTTAAATTCTCTTGTCCTATATATTCATCTAAATTAGCAGGTCTTAAAGAAATTTCTTCAGTGTTTTTCTCTAAGTTCTCTGGTGATAGAATTCTTTCCATAAAGTCCCCCTATTTTGCGAGTAGTTTGAGTGCTTGTGCTAAAAGTACATTGATATCATCCGTATTGAGTTTTAAGAGTGGTTCTTTTAATTTACCCAGCTCAGCGCGTTTAAAGCCTAAGTTTACAAGTGCTTCATAAACATCTTCTAAGATATCAGGTTCTTTAACGAGCGTTTCTTTCATCACAAGTTTACCTTGTAAATCTAATACCATTTGTGAGGCCATTTTAGGTCCAATGCCTGGTAAACTCTTTAAGAATTTAATATCCGCATTTTCTATCGCTTCTATAATTTGGGTAATGTTGGCTTTTCCTAAGATGTTAAGACCTGTTTTTGGCCCCACACCTTTAACCGTAATAATTTTTTTAAAGAATTCAAGACTCTCTTCATCTTTAAATCCAAAGAGTTCTTGTGCATCTTCTTTTACATAGTGAAAAGTGTACACCGTTTCCGTTGTACCTTTTTTATAAATATAAGGATCAGGTGTGAAAATTTCATACCCGATGCCTTGATTGTCAATGATAATTCTATTATTCGTTACAGAAACGATTGTTCCTGAAATGTATGCATACATAAGATCACCTAACCTTATTCTACCATGCCTTCATCAAAAATAAATTGAATATCTTCTAAAATAATGGTATCGCCATGTTCTGCACCTTGTTCGCGCAGTTTTTCATCGATACCCATACGTTTAAGTGCAATACCAAAACGCATGACTTCATCTTCAAATTCGAAGTTAGTACGGTGTAATAAACGCACAACTGCTTCACCTTCAAGTTGCCATAAGCCTTCTCCCAGTTTTTGAACTGTGAATTTTTCTTCTGGTTCTTCAAATTTAAAGACGACAATGTCTTCTTCACGTTTCATGGATTCTTTTGGAATTTCATCTAAAAGATCAGCCAAACGATACAGTAACTTATCAGTACCTTCACCCACAACAGTCATCAATTCAAAAACTTCCACATCAGGATATGTTTCTTTAAAACGTTTGAGATTCTCTTGTGCATCGTCTAAATCCATTTTATTGGCACCCACAATCATGGGTCTTTCTAATAAGTTTGCGTTATAAAGTTCAAGTTCCTTATTGATGACATCAAAATCTTCAACAGGATCTCTTCCCTCTTCACTTCCCATATCTACCACATGTACTAATACGCGACATCTTTCAATATGTCTTAAAAAGACATGACCCAAGCCTTTTCCAGTATGGGCTTCTTCAATCAGTCCTGGTAAATCAGCCACAGTAAAAGAGCGACCATCTTTACTGGATGCAATCCCTAAATTAGGAGAGATTGTAGTAAAGTGATAATCTGCAATTTCTGGTTTTGCGCGTGTAATGACTGAAAGTAAGGTAGATTTACCCACTGATGGAAAACCTACAAGGCCCACATCAGCCAAGACTTTCAGTTCTAAAATAACTTCTAATTTTTCTCCAGGAAACCCTTGTTCAGCAAAGTTTGGGGCTGGATTTTTCGGTGTTTTAAAACGTGTGTTACCACGGCCGCCTTTACCACCTTTTGCGACAACAATTTGTTGTCCTTCTTCTGTTAAGTCTGCGATTACAAGGTTTGTATTCGCATCTTTAACCATGGTTCCTAAGGGTACAAAGACTTCGATGTCTTTTCCATCACGGCCATGCATTTTTTTAGTTTTTCCATTATCGCCACGTTCTGATTTTAAAATACGGTTATAACGTAAATCAAGTAAAGTCGACTTACTGGAAGTTGCGGTAAAGATGATGTCGCCACCTTTTCCGCCATCGCCACCATAGGGCCCACCTAAAGGGACATACGGTTCACGACGAAACGCAGACATGCCATTACCGCCATCACCTGCGACAAGTTCTAATTTTATTCTATCTACAAACATTGTTCTCACCCTTTCAAAGAAAAAATCCCCAGTTTAAGGGGATTTCTTAATTATGCATTTGGATAAACTGATACACAGCGTCTTGAGCGGCTGATACGTTCATATTTAACGACTCCGTCTACTTTCGCAAACAAAGTATCATCCCCACCGCGTCCTACGTTTTCTCCAGGATGTAATTTGGTTCCACGTTGACGGTATAATATTGAACCCGCTGTAGCGAATTCTCCATCTGCACGTTTTGCGCCAAGACGCTTCGCGTGTGAATCACGACCGTTTTTCGAAGATCCAACACCCTTTTTAGATGCAAATAATTGAATATTTAAAACGAATTTCATTGGGATTCCTCCTTCATATTTATTTTTATATGTTCGTGATGGACTGCTTCAACAGTTTTAAACTGTGTAAGAAGAAAGTTCATCATAAGTTGATTTTCTTTGTGATCCCCTTTACACTCTATTTTTATGTAAGGCGATTCATCTAAGATTAAATTACAATCTTGACCCAACTCATCAAAAGCATTTAAAGCACCCACCGCAATAGAGCTAACACCAGCACAGACTAAGTCAAATCCTGGTTCACCACTATAAGCATGGCCTGATACTTCAATTTTTAATATCTTTGAATCTTGCGTCAATACGTCAATTTGAATCATAATTATCCTTCGATTGATTCGATGATTAATTTTGTGTAAGGTTGACGATGACCTTGTTTTCTACGTGTTGAACTTGATTTAGCAAC
>CAYSBB010000063.1:0-7834 GCA_964429205.1 uncultured Erysipelothrix sp. | reverse complement strand
GATATTATGTATAATGATTGAGCAAGGGGTTTTAGCTCAGTTGGGAGAGCGCTTGCGTGGCACGCAAGAGGTCACCGGTTCAAGCCCGGTAAGCTCCACCATATGCAATTTAACAGTCGTCTTCGGGCGACTTTTTATATTGCTTTAAAGTTTGTGCATAACTATAATATGAATGAAGGGGAGGTAATCTTTATGATTTTAAAAAATGATTACATACAATGTACCTTAGATAAAAAAGGTGCAGAATTAATAAGTCTTTATAATATAGAAACAGGCCAAGAAATTATGTGGCATGGTGATGATGCTTGGTGGTCAGGTATTTCGCCCATTCTATTTCCATTTATTGGAACCTCAAAGGATCACAAATATAACTATGATGGTAAATCCTATGATATGAAGCCACACGGCTTTTTAGCCCAAAGAGATTTTATGATTGAATCTGTCACAGAAGATGCCGTTTGGTTTAGCTATACATCAAATGATGAAGACTATGATCTTTATCCATTTAGATTCCGTATTAAAGTTGGCTATAAAATTTCTTGGTCCAAAGTAGAGGTTAAGTGGCTTGTGGAAAACCTCGATGATAAGGCAATGTATTATACCATTGGCGCACACCCTGCATTTTTATGTGATGAAGGTGATGTCTTAAGTTTTGAAAGGAAAAATGATGAAACCCATTTTTATCATCTTGATGGGCCTCTTATCTTAAATAAAGAAAAACAAATACCAGAAAGAATTGTGATGGGCGATGATGCTTTTCCTGTGGATACTTTTATTTATGATAATGTAAGATCAGCAAGCTTGTTGAACTTAAATAAGGGTAGCAGTGTTAAAGTTACTTTTGACGATTTTGATTTTGTGGGGGTTTGGTCTCCGGTTAAAAATGGAAAGATGGGACCTTTTGTATGTATTGAGCCGTGGCAAGGGCTTCCTGATTTTACAGATGCCTCAGGACTTTTGGAAGATAAAAAAACAATTACAAAATTAGAAGAAAAATCAGAAATCGCTTACAAATATTCTATAGAAATTGCTTAATTTAAAAACTTTATACAAATGTGTTAATAATTTCACAAGCAAAGCGTTTACATTGTTTCAAGGAGTATAGATTTGAAATTAATGTGATTGTTTTGCTTGTTTTTTATTGTTTTATCTTTCACAAGCACATATGATGATGGTGAAAGAAATAACAAGGAGGAGTTTAGTTATGGCTCAAGAAAAATTAGACAAAGTTATTGATAACGAAGTAGATCAGTTAGTTGAAAAAGGACAGAAGGCTTTACAAGAGTTTCTAGAACTTGATCAAGAACAAATTGATTATATCGTCGCTAAAGCAAGTGTTGCAGCATTAGATCAACACGGTACATTAGCACAACTCGCAATTAAGGAAACAGGACGTGGTGTCTTTGAAGATAAAGCGACCAAAAACTTATTTGCTTGTGAGCACGTGATTAATCACATGCGTCATTTAAAAACAGTGGGTGTGATTGATGATAATGAAGTAACAGGGATTACTTCTATCGCAGATCCTGTAGGTGTTATTTGTGGTATTGTGCCAGTTACAAACCCAACCTCTACTGCTATCTTTAAAGCATTAATCAGTTTAAAAACACGTAACCCAATTATCTTCTCATTCCACCCATTTGCGCAAGAGTGTTCAATTGCAGCAGCTAAAGTGGTTTTAGATGCAGCAGTTGCAGCAGGTGCCCCTGAAAACTGTATCCAATGGATTGTCAATGGATCAATGCAAAAAACAAATGATTTAATGAAGCATGATGGTGTTTCAACCATCCTTGCAACTGGTGGTAACGCAATGGTTAAAGCAGCTTACTCATGTGGTAAACCAGCACTGGGTGTTGGAGCTGGTAATGTACCTGCATATATTGAAAAATCAGCAGATGTGCTTCAAGCAGTCAATGATATCGCAATGTCAAAAGCATTTGATAACGGAATGATTTGTGCTTCTGAATCTACAGCGATTGTGGATGCAGAAATCTATAATGACGTTAAAGATGGATTCAAATCATATGGTGTTCATTTCTTAACTCAAGCAGAAAAAACAAAATTAGAAAAATACATGTTTGGTGTGACATCTAAAGATGCAAACTACATGGATGCAAAATTAAATGCTGAAGTTGTTGGTAAGGATGCAACATTTATTGCTGAAAAAGCTGGAATTACTGTTCCTGAAACAACAAAAGTATTGGCAGTTGAAAGTAAAGTTGTTGGACCAAAAGATGTCATGACACGTGAAAAACTATCACCTGTACTTGCACTTGTTAAAGTAAAAGACAGTGAAGAAGGTGTTGCAGCAGCGAAAGCATTGGTTGAATTTGATGGTTTAGGTCACTCTGCAGCAATTCATACAAAAGACAAAGATCTTGCAACAAAATTTGGTGAAGTCGTACCAGCAATCAGAATTATCTGGAATGCACCATCAACATTTGGTGGAATTGGTAATGTTTATAATGATTTCATTCCTTCATTAACATTGGGTTGTGGATCATACGGTGGAAACTCAGTTGGTGACAACGTCAGTGCAATTCACCTATTAAATATTAAGAAAGTGGGAAGACGTAACAACAATATGCAATGGTTTAAAGTACCCCCAAAAATCTATTTCGAACGTAATGCGATTCAATATCTAAAATCAATGAGAGATGTCGAAAGAGTCTTTGTGGTTACTGACCGCGCAATGGTTGATTTAGGATTCTACAACAAAATTGTTGAACAATTAAACAGAAGACGTAATAAAGTACAAATTCAACTTTTCAATGATGTTGAACCAGATCCATCACTTGATACAGTTAAAAAAGGTTTCGAATTAATGCAAGCCTTCAAACCAGATACAATTATTGCGTTGGGTGGTGGTTCACCCATGGATGCTGCAAAAGCAATGTGGGTATTCTACGAGCATCCTGAAGTAGACTTCAATGACTTAAAACAAAAATTCATCGATATTAGAAAACGTGCCTTCAGATATCCAGATCTTGGACAAAAATCACAACTTGTATGTATTCCTACAACTTCAGGTACCGGTGCTGAAGTAACACCATTTGCGGTTATTACCGATACAGCCGCAAACAAGAAATATCCACTTGCAGATTACTCACTTGTCCCAACAGTTGCGATCGTTGACCCAATCTTTGTGGATAACCTACCCGCAGTGGTTACTGCAGATACAGGTATGGACGTATTAACACATGCGACTGAAGCATATGTATCCACACTTGCAAATGACTATACAGATGGTCTTTGTTTACAATCAATCAAGATGGTCTTTGAATATCTTGAAAGAAGTGTTAAAAATGGTGCAAACGATCTTGAAGCACGTGAAAAAATGCATAACGCATCAACCCTTGCTGGTATGGCATTTGGTAATGCATTCTTAGGAATGAACCACTCACTTGCGCATAAGATCGGTGGAAGATTCCACGGTGTACCTCACGGACGTATCAACGCAATCTTAATGCCACATGTTATTCGTTATAATGGACAAATTCCACCAAAACCAAGCCTTTGGCCAAAATACAACAGATATGTTGCACATGAACGCTATGCTGAACTTGCAAGAATGCTTGGACTTCCTGCAAACACAGTTGAAGAGGGTGTGGAAAGTTATGCAAAAGCATGTCATGAACTCGCAGAAAAAGTGGGTATCGCAATGAGCTTTGAAGAACAAGGCATTGATCCACAAGAATTCGAAAAATACAGAGAAGACATTGCATATCTAGCATATGAAGACCAATGTTCTCCATGTAATCCACGTGTCCCAATGGTTAAAGACATGATGGAAATCCTGCAAACCGCTTATAAAAAAGCGTAATTAAATATCCGTAACCTGTCATTGACAGATAAATACCATGAGTTTGATAAACTCCTCAAAGCTAAATAAACTCATACGGAAATAAAGCCAGCACAGTGTGTTGGCTTTTATTTATGGTATAATGGTTTTAGATAAAAGGAGGAAATTAATGGCAACACCACATATTAGTGCGAAAAAAGGTGAAATTGCTAAGGTAGTTTTAATGCCTGGTGATCCACTACGCGCAAAATTTATTGCAGAGACATTCTTAGAAGATGTCACACAGTTTAACGAGGTAAGAAACATGTTTGGTTTTACAGGAACTTATAAAGGACAAAAAGTTTCAGTGATGGGATCAGGTATGGGAATGCCAAGTATCGGAATTTACTCATATGAACTCTTTACACAATATGATGTAGAAGCAATCATCCGTATTGGATCAGCTGGATCATATAGTGATAAAGCAAATGTGTATGATGTTGTACTTGCAGATAGTGCATATTCAGAGTCATCATTTGCGAAAGTCGCATTCAATGTTGATACAGATGTCTTAAATCCAAGTCGTGCTTTAAATGATTTAATTCTAGATAAGGCTAAAGCACTCGATATTGACGTTTTAGAAGGACGAATTCATAGTTCAGATGTTTTCTATCGTGATTCAGGAAAAACATGGGAAAACATTCGTGATGAACATGATGTACTTTGTGTTGAAATGGAATCATTTGCACTTTTCGCAAACGCAAACCACTTAAACAAAAAAGCAGCATGCCTCTTAACGATTTCAGATTCATTTGTTACACAAGAAGTCACAAGTGCTGATGAGAGACAAAATGCATTCACAAAAATGATGGAAATTGCACTTGATGCAGCCATCGCACTTTAAAAAACTGGGAAATCCCAGTTTTTTTCTTTACATCCACTCAAACTATGCTATACTAGATATAGAGGCCCCCCGGGGTGGGGGTAGGAGGTTGTCGTGAAAAAAGAAGCATTAAAGTATATGAAGATGGCACAAGGCCAACTCAATGGTGCCATTAAGATGGCTGAAGATAATCGTTATTGTATTGATGTGTCGCATCAAATCCTAGCATCTATTTCACTTTTAAAAAAAGCTAACGAAAGTATGCTCAAAGAACACATGAATAATTGTTTAGTAGAAGCATTTGAAACAGGAAATCAAGAAGAGAAATTTGAAGAAGTGATTCAACTGATTCATAAAATGATAGATTAAAAAGAGGGATAAAATGAGAAAAGAGATATATGAAATTGAAGGGATGACCTGTGCCAGTTGTGTAGCGCATGTGGAGAAATCTCTTAAAAACTTAGAAGGTGTGACACAAGTAAGTGTAAACCTTATGACAAATACAGCCAGTGTGAGTATGGATGACGCTGTGACAGATAACTCTATATTTGAAGCTGTTTCATCAGGTGGCTATGTTGCGAAAAAGAAACAAGATTTAAAAAAGTTAGAATTAGATATTGAAGGCATGACTTGTGCTTCTTGTTCTGCTTCTATTGAGCATGGATTAAAAGAAGTTGCGGGTATTGATGGCATCAACATCAATTTATTAAATGAAAAAGCACAGCTTAACTACGATCCAAGTGTGATTAAGTCACAAGATATTATTAAAATGATTGAAGACATTGGCTATCATGCAAAGCGTAGTGAAAAGAAACCACTAGAAAAAGATGAAGCAACCATCAAAAAAGAAAAACGTGAAAAATTTGGTTTAATCGCTTCCTTGGTTTTAGGTGCAATGATCTTATACATTGCGATGGGACCGATGATATTTAAAAATCTGCCTATTCCAAGCATGATTGATGCAGATTTAAATCCATTAAATTTTGCGATAATCCAAATGATTATTACAGCACCTGTGGTTTTTATTTATCGTGAAATTTATTTTAGAGGATTAAAAGCTTTCTTTAAAAAAGTGCCCAATATGGACTCCCTTGTAGCGATTGGTACATTAAGTGCTATTCTATATAGCTTCTATGGTGTGTTTAAAATCTTTCAAGGAGACGCATCTTTTGCGCATCATTTATACTTTGAAAGTGCAACAGTAATCCTGGCCTTAATTGGTTTGGGAAAATATATGGAAGAAGTTTCAAAACGTAAAACAACATCTGCCATTCATGCACTGTTAAATTTAAAACCTAAAACAGCCAATCTTTTAAAAGATGGTGAAGAAATTGAAGTTGATGTGGATGAGATTGTGATTGGGGATTATCTTGTGGTAAGACCTGGTGAATCCATTCCGATGGATGGAATTATTATTGAGGGTCACTCATCACTTGATGAAGCCATGTTAACAGGTGAAAGTTTACCTGTGGATAAAACAATTGATGATGAAGTTATTATGGGAACCTTAAACATTAATGGCCGTCTTATTATTAAAGCGACTGTTGATAATGACAATACTAAACTCAGTCAAATTGTCAAAATGGTTGAAGATGCACAAACTGAAAAAGCACCCATTGCGAAGATTGCAGATACTGTGTCACTTTACTTTGTGCCAACAGTTATTGTGATTGCGATTTTATCAGGACTTACTTGGTTTTTCTTCAGTAGAGATGTTGAATTTAGTCTTACAATCTTTGTGACCATCATGGTTATTGCATGTCCATGTGCCTTGGGTCTTGCGACACCTACTGCAATTATGGTTGGAACCGGTGTTGGTGCATCCAATGGTATCTTTATGAAATCAGCTGAAGCACTTGAAACATTGAGTCATGTTGATACTGTTATTTTTGATAAAACAGGGACATTAACCCATGGAAAACCAGTCGTAACAGATTTAGTAACTTATGATTTTGATGAAAAAGAAATGCTTCTACTGAGTGCATCACTTGAAAATTATTCTGAACATCCACTTGCACTTGCGATTGTTGAAGATGCAAAAGAAAAAGAACTCAGCCTTCTAGATGTATCGAACTTTAAAGCAATTTTAGGTCGTGGTATTGAAGGGAATGTAGGAACAAACCACATATTTGTGGGTAACGAAGCACTCATGCATGATGAAAATATTGAACTCAATGAGCAAGTTGTTTCAGATATTCATACCCTTGCAAAAGAAGGTAAAACAGCCATGATTTCTGCCATTGATGGTAAAGTTGTTGGACTCATTGCCGTTGCAGATACCTTAAAAGATGAAGCAAAATTTGTGGTAGATCATCTTCATGATTTAGGCATTGAGGTTGTGATGCTCACAGGAGATCATAAAGATACAGCACAAGCCATTGCGAAAACTTTAAATATTGATGCTGTGATTGCAGAGGTATTACCTGATGAAAAAGCGAACCACGTAAAAGCTTATCAAGAAAAAGGTAAGAAAGTTGTAATGGTTGGAGATGGTATTAATGATGCGGTTGCGCTTGTTCAATCCGATGTAGGTGTTGCGATTGGAACCGGAACGGACGTTGCGGTTGATAGTGCAAAACTTGTTTTAATGAAAGATGACTTATCCGTCTTAATTGATGCGATTCGACTCAGTAAAGCAACCATCACCAATATCAAACAAAACTTGTTCTGGGCTTTTGCTTATAATGTGGTTGGTATCCCATTTGCGGCAGGTATCTTCTATGCATTCTTTAATGGACCCCTACTGAATCCAATGATCGCTGGTGCTGCGATGGCATTCTCTTCTGTGTCAGTTGTGTTAAATGCATTGCGTCTTCGTCGATTTAAGTTTAAGATGTAATAAGGAGGTTGATACTATGGAGAGAACTCATATTGTATTTGTTGATGATATGACATGTGAAAAATGTGTGGAACGTATTTCTCAAGAACTGGATAATACCCGTGTTGATTATACGATTAATTTATTAAATAGAAGCATTAATATAAAAGGTGATAATGATGCCTTATATGCGGCTAAAATGGCAATTAATAGAGCAGGCTATACAATTAAGTAGACGCCTGCTTTTTCTATGTGTGATTTTAGGCACAAGTTGTAAATAACATTGTAAGCATGTTTAAAATTTGTTATAATACTAGTGTTGTATAAGGAGGAAATTATGGCTAAAAAAACG
>CAYSBB010000062.1:3703-7867 GCA_964429205.1 uncultured Erysipelothrix sp. | reverse complement strand
CTTGTCGATTGGCCTTCATCCACAAAAGAAATGCAAATTAACTGGATTGGAAAATCAGTGGGAAGTAATGTGAACTTTAAAGTGAAAGATCACCAAAAAGAATTCACCGTCTTTACAACCCGTGCTGATACATTATTTGGCGCAACATATTGTGTTTTAGCACCTGAGCATCCATTTATTGAAGCAATCACAACAGACGCTCAAAAAGAAGCGGTAGAAAGCTATATTGAACAAGCGCAACATAAAAGTGATCTTGAAAGAACAGAACTCAATAAAGAGAAAACAGGGGTCTTTACGGGTGCTTTTGCGATCAACCCTGTAAACAATAAAGAAGTACCCATCTATATTGCAGATTATGTCTTGGCAAGTTATGGAACAGGGGCCATTATGGCTGTGCCTGCGCATGATGAGCGTGACTTTGAATTTGCGACAAAGTATGGCATTGAAATTACATCCATTATTGATACAGATGAGCCACTTCCTTATACAGGTGATGGTTTACACATCAATTCAGATTTCATCAACGGTTTAAATCAAGAAGAAGCCACTGAAAAAATGAATGCTTGGCTTGAAGAAAAAGGCATTGGTGAACCAAAAGTAACGTATCGTTTACGTGACTGGCTCTTTTCACGTCAACGTTATTGGGGTGAGCCCATTCCAGTGGTTCATATGGAAGATGGTACGATGCGTACATTGACACTGGATGAACTCCCACTTGAATTACCAGAAGTTGCGAACTATAAACCCGCAAATGATGGTCAATCACCACTCGCAAATGCAAGTGAGTGGTTAGAAGTAACGTTTGCGGATGGGTCAAAAGGAAAGCGTGAAACCAACACCATGCCACAATGGGCAGGTAGCTGCTGGTATTATATGCGTTATTTAGATCCACACAATGATGAAGCGATTGCAGCACCAGAACTTCTAAAACACTGGCTTCCAGTAGACCTTTATGTGGGGGGTGCAGAACATGCGGTCCTTCACTTACTTTATGCAAGATTTTGGCATAAAGTACTTTATGATATTGGTGTTGTCGACACTAAAGAACCCTTTAAGAAACTTTATCACCAAGGCATGATTCTTGGCGACAACAACGAGAAGATGAGTAAATCACGTGGTAATGTGGTGAACCCAGATGATATTGTGGAAAGCCATGGGGCCGATGCTTTAAGACTTTATGAAATGTTTATGGGGCCCTTTGATGGTGCCATTCCTTGGAGTGAAAGAGGCTTAGACGGCATTAAGCGTTGGGTAGACCGCGTTTATCGTTTATTCTCAGAAGTTGCGGAAATCACAGACTCCAATGATGGAACCCTTGATTATGCCTATCATGCGACGGTAGAAAAAGTCACCCGCGATCTTGATAACTTTGGCTTTAATACGGCGATTTCACAACTCATGATTTTTGTGAATGAAGCGTATAAGAGTGGAAAAATCTTTAAAGACTATGCGATTGGCTTCATTAAAATGTTTTCAGTTTATGCACCACACTTGGGTGAAGAGCTGTATACCATGGTTACAGACAAGACAGGGATTGCTTATACATCCTGGCCAACATTTGATCCAAGTAAGCTTGTCTTGGATGAGATTGAAATTGTGGCTCAAATCAATGGTAAAGTGCGTGCGAAGTTCATGGCGCCTTCTAATTTAGAAGAAGCAGCACTGAAAGAACTTGTGTACTCACAAGAAAATGTTCAGAAGTATACCGAAGGTAAAACAATTGTAAAAGTCATTGTGATTAAGAATAAGATTGTGAATATTGTTGTAAAATAAGAAAAATTTATGTGACACTTTGTGATACTTGTATGTGATTTCACAAAGTGTCTTTAATTTTTTGTATAAATGTTATAAAATGTGAAAAAGACGATAAATTGTCAAAAAATATGGTTACATCAATTGCAAGGAAACATTCATTTCCTTATAATTGATAAGCATATAAGTTATAAGCATATAAGGAGGAGTTATAGTGAAAAAGAATATTGTAGTCGTTGGAGCCGGTTATGCTGGTATCCTTACAGCTAAAAAATTAGCGAAAAAATTCAAAAAGAATGACGACGTAAGTATTACAATTATAGATAAAAATCCATTCCATACAATGTTAACTGAACTTCATGAAGTTGCAGCTTACAGAGTAGACGAATCAAGCATTCGCATGGATTTAAAAAAAATCTTTGCGAAACGTAAAGTTGATGTTCAATTAGACGAAATTGCAAGCATCGATTTTGAAAACAAAGTTGTTAAAGGAAAAGCAAATGACTATGCATATGATGTCGTGGTTATCGCAACAGGATCAAAACCAACATACTTTGGTGTTGATGGTGCGAAAGAAAACTCATATACATTATGGTCATACGATGATGCAGTCTTATTAAGAGACCGTATCCGTAATGTTTTCCGTGAAGCAGCAGGTGTTCAAGATGAAACAGCGCGTCGTAAACTCTTAACATTCCACGTTGTTGGTGCTGGATTTACCGGTGTTGAAATGATTGGAGAACTTGCAGAGTATGTTCCAATCATCTCAAAAGAATATGGTATCGATCCTAAAGACGTTACTTTAGTAAACGTTGATGGTCTTGGAAGAGCGGTTCCAATTTTACCAGAAAAACTATCCAACCGTGTTGAAAAACGTCTCGATAAAATGGGCGTACGTATGGAATTCAACGCATTTGTTTGTGCAGTAGGTGAAGACTTCATCGAATATAAACGTGGTGATGATATTCTACGTGAAGAAACAAATACAGTGATTTGGACAGCAGGTATCGAAAGTTCAAATGTCGCGACAGATTCAGGTCATGCACTTGATGCAGCACAACGTGGTGGACGTGTCTTAACCGATGCATACCTACGTGCTCAAGGAACCGTAGATGTATTTGTGGTAGGGGATAACATGTTCTATGTACCAGAAGGTCAAGAAATGCCAGTCCCACAAATGGTTGAAAACGCAGAACACAGTGCTGGAACTGCAGCACACAACATTGCTGAAACCATTAATGAAACAGAAAACTTTAAAGCTTACAAACCAAGCTTCCATGGTGTGATGGTATGTGTGGGTGGCCGTTATGGTACAGCCCGCGTTGGATTACCAAACTTCATGATCAACTTGCCTTCATTCTTAGCAATGTTCGCAAAACACTTCATCAACATGGTTTACTTCGTTCAAGTCTTAGGCTGGAATAAAGTATTTGGTTATATGAAACATGAATTCTTCACAATTAGAAACAGAAGAAGCTTTGTTGGTGGACATTTCTCAAACAGATCCCCCAGTTTCTTTGCATTCCCAATTCGTCTATGGCTTGGTGCTGTATGGCTCTTTGAAGGGGTTATGAAAGTTGTTGAAGGATGGCTCAATGAATTTGCTTTAGATAAATTCTTTGCAGGCGCAAACAGCTTCTATGCAGGATTCTTCAGTGATGCAGCTGGTGGTGCAACAGATGCCGCTTCAGCCGCAACAGACGCAGCTTCAAGTGCATCAGGTGGTACAGAAGCCGCAGGTTCAGTACTCTTTAACTGGAAAGTTTGGGAATTATTCCAAGTCATCTTTGTGACAACTGCACCTTTAGCAGAATCAACCTTAGATAAGTTCGCATTCAAAGTGGATATTCCACTGATGAACTGGTTCTTGGATAACGTATTACTTGCAAACGAAAACCTTGCATTCATCATGCAAAAATTCATCGTAATTGCTGAAATCGGAATTGGTCTTGCATTAATTGCAGGTCTCTTCACAACACTTGCAGCTGGATTCTCCATTATTTTACAATTAATGTTCTTAACCACAACAGGTTGGTACTTAGTGAATGCATGGATGTTCTTCGCAGCATTTGCACTCCTCTTTACAGGCGGTCAAGCATTAGCACTTGATTACTGGTTCATGCCTTGGTTCAAGGAAAAATGGCGTAATATACCCTTTGTAAAGAAATGGTATCTCTACCATGATTAATGGTGGTTTATCGTGGATCAAAAAATATTAAAAAACTTAGAACTTGTAAATGGTGAGGTTGACAGATTATTGTCAACCTCTCCTTTAATCATAAGAAAATACACAAATCATTTAACCCAAGCCAAAGGCAAGGGCATCCGTGCTTTGTCTGTTCTTGTGAGTGCACTTGATGAAAACAATAAAATTCATCAAGATGCCATTCTTTTTGCCAGTGCCATTGAAAT
>CAYSBB010000062.1:1797-3603 GCA_964429205.1 uncultured Erysipelothrix sp. | reverse complement strand
AACAATGGAAACTTAAACTTAAGTATCAAAGAATACTTAGAAATTATCAAAGGGAAAACAGCCCGTTTATTTGAAGCTTCATTCTATGCAGGTGTTATCACAATGACACAAAACCAAGAAGAAATTGATGCATATAAAAAAGTTGGAGAACTGGTAGGCATGATGTTTCAAATCAATGATGATCTCATAGATTTTGAGATGGATGAAGAAGAAGCATTAAAACCTGTTCAATCTGACTTTGAACAAGGTGTCATGACCCTACCTTTACTTTATGCCTTTGAAAAAGATCCTGAAGTAAAGAAAGAATCTTTAACGCGAAAAAGTATCAACGCTTTGGTTGCGAAATTTGATGGGGTTGGATTTGCGAAAAGAAAATCTGAAAACTACTATCAAGAAGCTTTAAGTATTTTAAATACATTAGATGTTAATGAATTAAAATACAACAGCTTAAAAGAAGTGATCGATAGGGCACACAACACAATATGAAAAACTTTTTAAGATACATTGAAATACAAACAAAAATCACCAGTTTAATGACATTTACACTGGTGATGCTTGTTTTAAATTATCATCACATTGAAATTAGATGGTTAGAAACACTCGTGTTTTTTGGTGGTATGTTCTTATTTGACCTAACCACAACCACCATTAATAACTATATTGACTCCAAATCAAATGATGAAGATTTTGGATTTTCGCGAAATACATTAAAAATGATTTTATTTACACTCTTAGGATCCAGTATTGCATTTGGTCTTTGGCTTGTATATCTCACAGATTATATTGTCTTAATCTTAGGGATAATTTCATTTTTTATTGGAATTATCTACACCTATGGACCTATTGCCATCTCACGTCAACCTTATGGTGAGATTGTATCAGGTGTTCTTTATGGTTATGTGATTCCATTTATCCTGATTTATATCAACATGAAAGAATCATTCTTAAGTGTGAGCTTGGGAAGCAGACTTGAAATTATTTTAAACACAAAATATTTCATTGGATTTTTAATTTTAGGATTCATCCCAACACTCATTACCGCAGCTATTATGCTGGGTAATAATGTCTGTGATGTTGAAAAAGATGTCCTTGTGCATCGCTATACACTCCCATTTTACTTGGGCAAAGATAAATCACTGATGTTATTGATTTCACTTTATGCCTTTGTATTTGTGGGTATTGGTGTGGGTGTCATCACAGGTGTCTTTCCAAAACTTATGTTACTGGCACTCATCATTTCACCTAAAGTGTTAAAAAATGCCAAAGACTTAGGGATTGAGTTTTCTAAAGAACGCTCATTTCCATATGTCATTCAAAACTTTATCATGATCAGTATGAGTATGATTCTGATTATGGTTATCAATAAATTTATCTAACAGGGAATTCCCTGTTTTTTTATAAGTTCATCCATTTATCATGATTATTTACTTTATTTTTAGTATAATAAGTTTCGAAAGGTTTTGGAGTGTATGCTGTTAGATTCTATGTTTGATATTAAAAATATTATAGATTTTTCTCTTCTTCTCATCATTTATAAAGGCTTATTTTATAGAAGATGGAAAAAAGATACTGAAACGTTTATGTTAAGAACAATCTTTTATATTTATATAAGTGGTATTCTTTGGGTTACACTCATGCCAGTAATTTTAAATCTAAGATGTGTTCATGCCCCCTATGTCCCCATGCATATGGTACCTTTTGAAGATCTCATCATGCATCGCCAAAACGCATTACTTCAAATCATCCTAAACATCATCATGATGATTCCCATGGGATATTTTCTACCGAAGATTTATAAGACAAAAG
>CAYSBB010000062.1:0-1697 GCA_964429205.1 uncultured Erysipelothrix sp. | reverse complement strand
TTTCAGTATGTCTTAAATCAATCAGTTTTTGGTACCAATTAAAGATAGAGTTTTCCTTCTCTAAGACATCACTGACTGTTTGTAAGTTATTGTGTTGAGAGAATTTAAGCCAAGGTGTGGTTGTAGAAAAACCATAATGTTTAGTATGATCCCAAGGTATGGGTGTGCGCCCATTATCTCTTGAGTGGGCACTGAGACTTTGAACAACATCTTCTTTTGAGAAAGTTTCAGAGAGAATCTCTTTCATATTGATGGATTCAATATCTCTATAATCATCCATACTTTCAAAGTAAGCATTGGGCAGTCCAATCTCTTCTCCTTGATAGATATATGGCATGCCTTTAAGAAGGTGCATCATACTTGCAATCATGCTGGCACTTTCAAATGGATAATTGATATCGTCGCCAAGCCTTGAAACACTTCTTGGTTGGTCATGATTGTTCCAGAAGAGTGCCATAAGAGCACTATTTTCTTCCATACTGTCTTGCCATGTTCTTAAAATAGATTTTAAAGCACTGTAGTCTGGTTTTTGAAGATGCCATTTTTTATTGTCTTTATAATCAATTTTTAAATGGTGAAACCCAAATGCAGTTGAGAGTGCTTTATTTTTGGGGTTGACATAACTTGCGGCATTTTCTACTGTTGTTGAAGAAAGTTCGCCTACAGTCACAAGGTCTTTTGTCCCAAATGTATTTTTATTGAGCATTTGAAGGTATTCTAATACTTTTTCACCATCTGTATATTGATCGCGGCCATCTCCTATTACTACATCTTTAAATTCTTTTGGTTTAGAGATAAGGTTAATAACATCAAATCTGAAACCTTCAACCCCCAAATCCATCCAGAATTTCACAACATCATAAAGTGCTTCACGCACCTTTTCATTTTCCCAGTTTAAATCTGCCTGCATCGTATCAAATAAATGAAGGTAGTACTTATCTAAATGGGGGACATATTCCCATGCTGATCCACCAAATTTACTTTCCCAATTGGTAGGTTTATCTTTAAAGAAGTAGTAATCCATATATTCTTTGTCACCACGCAAGGCTTTTTGAAACCAAGGGTGAAGGGTAGAAGTGTGATTTAAGACCATATCAAGCATAATCCCAATGTGATGGTCTTTTGCCTCTTTAACCAGGTTTATGAAATCATCCATGGTGCCAAATAAAGGGTCAATGGCTTTATAGTCTTTAATATCATATCCATTGTCTTTACCACCAGATGGATAAAAGGGTGTGATCCAAATCATATCAATCCCAAGTTTGTGTAAATAAGGAATTCTTTTTCTAATACCATTTAAATCACCAATCCCATCCCCGTTTGTGTCTTGAAACGAACGGGGATAGATTTGATAAACAACAAGATTTTCTAAATTACGCGACATCTTTTTTTCTTCCTAAGATAACAGTAAGACCAAAGGGTACAACAATCGCAATGGCACTGGTTAGGATGAAGATGGGCCACCATTTAATGTTGAAGGCTAAGATACCGGGTAAACCACCCACACCCACTGTATTGGCCATCATACCAAATCCAACAGAGACCACTGCCGCGATGGCACTTCCAATCATGGCTGAGATAAATGGATAGTTGTATTTTAAGTTAATCCCAAACATAGCAGGTTCTGTGACACCTAAATAACATGAAATTAAAGCGGGTACTGAAATTTGTGATTCTTCTGGTTTTGTTTTTCTGTG
>CAYSBB010000061.1:0-7876 GCA_964429205.1 uncultured Erysipelothrix sp. | reverse complement strand
TCTTTCCTTTTATATTAATGCATGGGACGGTTTTCATCCGTCGCAACTTCAATAAAATCATCTAAAGCATCAAACACATCTTGAATTTGATTCATATCTATATTCCCAGCATGATTAAACACAAAGTAATTGAAGAGTGGATCTGCAGTTTTCTTTTCTAAAGATTCTTTGAATGCTTCAAGAAATGAAATGATTTCATCCTTAAATTCATTCTCTTTGTCCTCATGAATTTCATCAATGAGTTCATCATAGCTATCTTCTATTTCATAGATGCTGATAGGACGAAAAAATGGTAACACGATTTGCGGTCCCATTGACGCACTATTGCTCATGATAATAATACTTTGAACATTTGACTTTGCCATCATATCATCCTTTCATTATAACTATTATAACATACACATATAAAACTACCCAACAAAGACACCCAGGAGGCACTTATGAGAATCACAAAACTACAAGAAAAACTAAACAACGAAACCATGATCCTATCTGATCCCACAACCATCTACTACTTTACAGGTTATAAGGTCGACCCAGGCTTGAGACTCTTTTTACTTGTCCTACAAAAAGACAAAGAACCATACCTTATTTTAAACGACCTTTTCCCACGCCCTCAAGACATTGATATCATCAGCTACAAAGATGGCGATGATACAATCAAACTCCTTCAAAATCTCTTTAAAGATGATCAAACGTTATATATTGATGGCACCCTATCTGCACGATTTTTAATCCCACTGATTTCATATGACAAAACCTTTATCGATGGTTCATCCATCATAGAAAGCTTACGCCGTATTAAAGATGCAAAAGAAATCGAAACACTCAAACAAGCATCCAAATACAACGATGACGTTATGGCATCACTTCTAGAACACTTCAAAGAAGGCATCAGTGAAAAAGAACTTGCGGATATCATTAAAGAAAAACAAAGCACAGATCCTTTAACTGGTATCAGCTTTGAGCCCATTTCAGTTTTTACTGAAAACATTGCAGATCCTCATGCCATTCCAGGAAACCGTACCCTTCAAAAGGGAGACGTCATCTTAATTGATATGGGCGGAACTTACCAAAACTACAAATCAGATATGACCCGCGCATTCTTTTATGGTAAAAACCCAGAGCTCGAAAAGATTTATGACATTGTATTAGAAGCCAATTTAAAGGCCATTGAAGCAGTAAAGGTGGGCATACCATTAAAAGAAGTCGATAAAGCGGCGCGTGATGTCATCACTAAACATGGTTATGGCGAATACTTCATCCATAGAACAGGGCACGGTATTGGCCTTGATACCCATGAAAATTTAGATGTCTCAAGTACTAACGAAACCCTTATTGAAGAGGGAATGTGTTTCTCCATTGAACCGGGTATTTATATTGAAGGTGTGGGTGGGATTCGCATTGAAGATTTAGTCTGTGTTGAAAACGGACAAGCGAGTGTTATGAATCACTTTACTAAAGATAAAACTTACTTATAAAACACAAAAGCTTATGCAAAACGCATAAGCTTTTTAATTTCATTATTGAACACTGTGTTTATCTGGTAATAAAATCCATAAGAGAATATAAATTCCAAGACCACTACCATAAACAAGGCCCATCACCGCAATGATAACACGAATGAGTGTGACGTCTATTTTAAAATATTCAGATAGACCAGCACAAACACCTCCGAGTATCTTTTCATCTGTATCGCGATAAAGTCGGTTTTTTCCATGATATGCCATATGATAATCCCCCTTTTATTAAAGTCTTACGATTGATTCGATGATCACATCATCAAGTGGCTTGTCCATAGCATTTCTTTTTGAAGCCACAATCTTATCTGCTACTTCCATGCCTTCAATGACTTGACCAAAACTTGCGTACTGTCCATCTAAGTGTGGTGCATCTTCAACCATCACAAAGAATTGGCTGCCTGCACTGTTTGGATCCATTGCGCGTGCCATGGATAAAACGCCACGTGAGTGTTTAAGTGGGTTGTCAAAACCATTACTGGAGAATTCACCCACAATATGATGCCCAGGACCACCGGTTCCTGTACCTTGTGGACAGCCACCTTGAATCATAAATCCTGGAATGACACGATGGAAGATTAATCCATCATAAAATTTGTCATCGACTAAGTTTAAAAAGTTTTCTACTGTTTTTGGGGCCACTGTTTCATCGAGTGTTGCAACCATGGTTCCCATATCTTTTACATTTATTGCTATTTTTGTCATATTTCTCCATCCTAGCGAATCACAAAATCGCTGTTTATATCAAGTACATATTTAATTTGTTGAATAGGGTGTCCCCCTAAATCAAGGGTTCTTGTTTCAGAAGATGCTTTGAAGCCATTTTTCTCATAGAACTTTTTCGCACGAACATTTTCTTTAATGTCCCATAGAAAAGCTGTGAGATAACCTCTTTCTGAAAGTTCTTTAACCATCGCATTGAGTAAGAGTCTACCATATCCTTGATCAACATAATCATGATTGAGATAAATACTTTCAATTTCTCCAGCATCTTCAATGCCTTCTGAAATGGAAGCTGTTCCGATGACTTCTTGGTGTTGAAGCATCACAAAGAAATCTTTATGATTTTCAACTGTACGAAGCCAATCCTCTTGGTTAATTTCATTCAGTATATTTTCGGGCACAAAATCTTTATATGTTTCTATAAAGCTGGCAATATAAACATCGGCAATCAAACTGAGATTGTCTGTCTTTTTCATATTTCTAACGATCATCATAGCCACATCCCTTCATATGTATCTTACTTCACTATAATACCAAATAAAAAGAAGAAGCACTAGTCTTCTCCTTTAACTTCTTCTACCACTTTTAGAACACGAACTTTTGAAACCACTTTTTCATCAATGTCAATAATGGAAAATAAATAACCATTATATACAACATTGGAAGCTTCATTATTAATATCTTCTTTTGATGGCAAGCGTCCCATCTCTCCAATCACAAAACCACTGACGGTATCATAATCTTCAATTGGAAGGTTTGCTTTAATCACATCTTCTAAATCTTCAAGATCAGCATATCCGCCAACCAAGTATTCACCTTCATGAACCGTTGTGATGAGTTCTTCTTCGTCCTCATCATACTCATCCATGATATTTCCCATGACTTCTTCAATTAAGTCTTCCATGGTAATGATCCCTGCAGTCCCACCGTACTCATCAATGACAACCGCAATATGGGTTTTATAAAGTTTCAATTCCGCAAACAACTCATCTGTCCTTTTTGATTCAGGCACAAAATAAGGTTCACGCATTGCTTTTCTAAAATTAAACTTCTCAGGATCTCTTCCTGCATGAATAAATGAGAGTAAATCTCTTAAGTGGAAAATACCAATGATATTATCAATACTTTCCTCATAAACTGGATAACGCGTATAAGGTTCTGTATGCACTAAATCCATTAACTCTTCAAAACTGGTATCAATATCAAAAGCAATGATATCAGTTCTATGAGTCATGATGTCGCTCACTTCTAAGTTATCAAACTCAAAAACGTTCTCAATCATTTCCTTTTCAACAATATCGATTTCACCTTGTTCGATGAGTAATCGAATTTCTTCTTCCGTAATCTCTTCAACTTTATTAGGATCAATTCCAACAATTCTTAAAATAAGGTTTGTTGACATTGAAAGTAATTTAACAATGGGTGTGAATAATGTTGCGATAATCCAAATTGGATACACTACTAAAAGTGCAAACCCTTCTGTGTGTGCCATTGCGACACGCTTTGGAACAAGTTCACCAAACACCAACATTAAATACATTGTGGTTAAAGTAATGAGGATCACTGATACAGGCTTAACGGTATGCATGCTTAATGCACCATTAGAAAGTGAAACAATCCAATTTGTTAAACCATCAGAAAAAGCATCCGATGCCAAGGCACCTGATAAAATGCTTGAAAGTGTTACCCCTATTTGAATGGCTGAAAGAAAGTTTGAAGGCGACTCCGTAATGACTTGGAGCTTCTTCGCACGCTTACTTCCTTCTTGTGCTAATACATTTATCTTTCCTTGATTTAAGGATATAAATGCGATTTCTGTTCCAGCAAAAAAAGCATTCACCAATATAAGCATAAATAATATCATTAACTGAATTGCTGTACTATTCATGATCTGCCTCCGCTCTTAATACAAAAATCTTCCTACAATCTTCTAAATCGTCCACGCTTTATACCTCCATTTACATAATATTAGAAGTTTCTTTGTTTAAAGTCAATAGATATTTTATTGACCCTTTAAAATATTTAAATAAGATAAGACCTCTAAAATCTCATTTCTAACACGGATTTCCTGTTGATCTTGTGATTCTGATTTCAGTAATTTAACACTGAATATTTCTTTGTTTGAATAGATTGCCACATGAAGTTTTGTGCCAGATAAATAGAAAGAAACATCTTCTCTATGTTTATCATAAAACTCAAGAATTTTTTGTGGTGATAAAACTTCAAAGGCCTCTAAAGGGTTTGATGCATAGACATTAAACTGTTTATTAAAGCCAATACTCTCTGTTTCCACTTTGTTTAAATCAGTCTTAGAAAAAAGTCCTGGTTTGTGGGGTGTACTATATTTAAAGTCTCGATCAATCATATAAAGTTTTCCATCAATACTTTTTTCTATATCAAATATGAGCCACTGCCCTTTAAAATAAACATCGGTATACGTTTGATCATCAATGGTATAAGTATATTCAATGTTTACATTTCCCATTTGAAACGGGATACCATCATACTTCGCATCCACAAAGTCAGAACTTGAGAAACTGGATCCTTTATTGATAAGTTTTGTATCTAAAATAAGGTTTCGATCAAAGCCTTTTGAATAACCATACATCACATCATCTAAAACTTCCTCTAAAACTTTAATCACAACCGTTTCTTTAAACGCTTTATTTTTAAAACTTAAAAGGATCATTGAAATGATCACAATCGCAAAGATAATAAAAAATAATACAAATAGACCTTCCATCACAAACCTACCAATCTAATTTAACATCTTGAATTTGTTCTTTTTTAAATTCAAGCATGGGTTTAGATTTTTCATTTAACTGTGATGCCACAAGGTTTCCTGGAAAGGTTTGAATCTTTTGATTGAAGTATGAAACATTGGAGTTATAAAGCCTTCTTGCGGCCGCAAGATGATTCTCTGTATCCATCACTGCATTTTGTAGATTCAAAAATAACGCATCTGCTTTTAGTTCAGGATACCCTTCACTGAGGATGTTAAAACGTGTATATTCACGTTCAATATCTGTATACGCTGTTTCTTTTTCGTTAAGCGTCATCCCATTTCTTACTTGAATCACTTTCACCAGTGTTTCCTTTTCATGTTTTGCATAGCCTTTTGCGATTTCAAAAAGCTTTGTGATGACTTCATAACGCTTTGCCAAAGCCACATCAATATTCGCAAAACTCTCTTCCACTTTAATCCCATACGTTTTAATGGTGTTATAAATTGAGATATACCCAAACACTGGCAACAATAAAATCACTAAAATAATTACAATCTCCATAAGTTCCCCTCACTGAATAATTTTATATATTTTAAAGTTTGATCAAGTTTCATTGAGATTTGATCACGCTTGGCTTCCACTGTATTTTCTTCAAATACGTTGGGTTCAAATAAATTTTCATCTGAATATATCGCAATATGAATTTCGTCACTACTGATATAAAACGAAACATCTTCACGATGAATCGCAATTAACTTTTCAATAAAATCTGGTGTTAAAACATAAAATGCATCGTGTGCATGATGTGTATAAACATGAAACTCTTTATTAAACTCAATACTTTCAAGTTCAACCTTTGGAATCGATGTTTCAAAAAGGCTTGAGTTTTGTGCCATACTGGAAGATAAATTACGATCCACTACATAAAGTGGCGCTTGAAGCTTTATCTTATTTTTAATGATGATCCACTGACCTGAAAAATAAGTAATGGTTGTGGTATGTTTTCCTGTTTTAACACGTTTTTTAATTCGTACATCAGAAAATTCAAAATCAACCCCTTGATAGCTTGAACGAATGTAATCATCACTTTGGTAAATATTACCATAACGCACCAGTTTTGTATCTTGTACACGTGATTTACTCAAGCCTTCTTCAAAGTGATATTCATATTCATCAAAGTATGACGACAACACCACATCCACGACATCTCTTTTATATGCTTTTCGTTTCTTTTCATAATAGATAATAGAGCTTATCACAATGATCATAAAAACAAAGAATAATACAAACGGCATCCTCATTTCCCTCCATCTATTCATCAAAACTCTTTAATGCTTCACTCATATTTACTTTATTGGCGCGTCTTGCCATTGTATAGTTAATCAAAATTGACAAGCCCAAGGTTAAAATAAAGGCATAGAAATAGCTGGATACTTTGAGTTCATAATTAAACATCACCATATCAATCTCAGCTTGTGTAATCACAAAGTAATGAAGCAATTTCCCAAATATAAATCCAAAGATGGTTGAGAGTAAGGTTAAGATAATGTTTTCACGTAAGATATAACTGGAAAGTTCCTGAGGATAAAAACCCAAAACCTTCAGTGTCGCTAGTTCTTTTTGTCTTTCACTCATGTTCATGGAGATAAGATTTGTGAGCACAAGAATTTCAAGTGCTAGGGCTGCGCCCACCACAACCCAAATTACTATATCAAAACTCTTCATCATTTCTTGATAGGTTTGAGAAATTTCATCTAAGAACTGAACAGCCAAGACATCATCACTTTCAAGGATTTTTTCTGCAAGACCTGTTTCATCCTCAGTTTTAAAAAGCATCATATTTTCTTTCGCACTTTCACCTGTGATACTTTCAAGTTTATCAAGTGATGTATAAATGTAGTGGTTCGCATAGTTTTCTGCAATTTCGTCCACCATCACACTAACATTTTTATCATTGATGATTAAATCAACATTTTCACCTTTTTTAACATTGAGTAACTTTGCCAATTTCTCACTCATAATCACATCGTGATTACCAAATTCTAAAGGTTCATGTGATTTACGATCTTGAAGTGAAATAAATTCAGGTAAAGCTTTTAAATCATCTGTCGCATAGACTGAGAATTCATGGCCCTTAACTTTAGAGCTTTCTACATGAAGTTTAAGGGATGCATCAAAGCCATCTTGATAAAAGTCATCTTTATCATAAAAGACCAACCCATCATATTGAATGATTTCATCAAATTGTTTATCCACGATGGAATAAATGGAATGAGAAATTCCAAAGCCTACAATAAGTAAGCCCGTTGTCCCGCCTATACCTAATAGTGTCATGAGGAAACGTGTTTTATTTCTAAATAAGTTTCTGAAACTGACTTTATAAAGAAAGGATAATTTCTTCCAAATAAAATCCATGCGCTCCAGTAAAATACGTTGACCACTCTTTGGCGCTACTGGCCTTAACAGTTGTGCTGTTTTTTCCGTTGAAACGCGCATACTCTTCACAAACGCAACACCCACTGAACTGATAAAACTAATCGACACAGGAATGATTGCATAAGAAAGTACGATACCACCCACCATATTGGGGGTTTGGTACATAATACGATAAGCATCATAGATAATACTTGGGATAAAATAAAAACCTAAGTATAAACCTAAAACAGAGCCTAAAATCCATGTCAAACTGGTAAAGAGAATGTATTTCATAGAGGTTCTTAAAGATGAATATCCAAGTGCCTTATATACACCCATTTCCATACGATTTTCTTCAACCATTCGGGTAATGGTGCTCAGTGTAATCAAAATTGAGACCGCAAAGAAGATAATCGGAAATACACGTCCTATTTTCTCAATACGATTACTGTCATCATAAAACTCACGATAGCCAATGATGGTATCTTCACG
>CAYSBB010000060.1:0-7905 GCA_964429205.1 uncultured Erysipelothrix sp. | reverse complement strand
AAATGATGCATTTCAATTTCTGTTTTTCTCTCACGTACTGCCAAAATTGCAGCTTCGTTTAAGACGTTTTCTAAGTCAGCACCAGAGAATCCTGGTGTTCTTCTTGCGAGATTGTTTAAGCTGGCATCAGGTGCCAATGTTTTATTTCTTGCATGGACACGTAGGATTGCTTCACGACCTTTAATGTCTGGAAGTCCAACGGTAACTTTACGGTCAAAACGTCCCGGACGAAGTAAAGCAGGGTCAAGGACATCATCACGGTTTGTGGCTGCGATGACTAGAACACCTGAGTTCTCATCAATCCCATCCATCTCAACCAAGAGTTGGTTAAGGGTTTGTTCACGCTCATCGTGACCCCCACCAAGTCCAGCACCACGTTGGCGCCCAACAGCATCAATCTCATCAATAAAAATGATACATGGAGATGTCGCTTTCGCTTTTTTAAACATATCACGCACACGGCTTGCTCCAACCCCAACAAACATCTCAACAAAGTCAGATCCTGAAATGGAGTAGAAAGGTACATCTGCCTCACCAGCTGCTGCACGCGCAAGTAATGTTTTACCGGTTCCAGGAGGCCCAACTAGTAGCATCCCTTTTGGAACACGGGCTCCCATTTTTTCAAATCGTTTTGGATTTTTAAGATAATCAATGAGCTCTGCCATTTCTTCTTTTTCTTCATCGGCACCCGCAACATCGTCAAATCTTACTTTAACATTACCTTGGATTTTGGCTTTTGATTCACCAAAGTTAAAGGCTTTGTTGTTTCCGCCCCCTGCACGACTCATCATCATAAACATAACCCCTAATACCAAGACATATGGAATTAAAGGAAGGATATAATCTTTGAATGTGCTGGGTTCAAAAGGGTCAGATATCATCAATGTGCTATCTTTTTCTTTTAATGTGTTTGTGAGTTCTTCAATTTTTCCTTCACTATGTGGATAACGTACTTCAAATTGGTGAATACGTCCATCTTTCTTATATGTTCCAGAAACATTGATGACATTCAAACGTGGAGAAATGACTGTTTCATTCATGTCATATTTGTCCACAATGGATTCAAACTCTTTAATACTGATTGTTTTGGTTGCTTGTGTGTTGAACAGACTAAACATTGTCGCTGCCATCATCATAAACAATACTAAAACAATAATGTTATTTTTATTTTTGTTTCTATTCAAATTGTTCACCTCTTATATTTTACTGGTAGAATTCGTCTTTTAGAATTCCTACATAAGGTAGGTTTCTATATTTCTCATCGAAATCTAAGCCGAAACCAATCACAAATTCATTTGGAATCACAAAGCCAATAAAATCTGCAGTTACATCAACTTCTCTTCTGGAAGGTTTATCTAGAAGTGAAACGACTTTACATCCTTTAGCGCCTTTATTCATCATCAATTTCATAATCGCATTGAGTGTATGACCTGTATCCACGATGTCTTCAACTAAGAGAATCTCATGTCCTTTAATTGAGCGATCCAAGTCTTTAAGGATACGAATATCACGTTTGGACTCTGTACCACCATCATAGCTGGAAACGTCCATAAAATCATATTCTATATCTAATTCAATATGCTTAATTAATTCTGCCAAAAAGGGGACAGATCCTTTTAATAATGCCACAAGTATGGGTGGCGTTTCATGGTCTTTATAATATTCTGTTATTTCTTTTCCTAATTCCTTCGCTTTTTCAACAATTTCCGCTTCAGAAATTAAGATATTTTTAACATCTTTATGCATTCACATACCCTCCTACGATAATCATAATTTTACCATAAATATGCTTGGATTGTTAGCGTAATGATGGATATCACATCCTAATCCCACAACAAAAACGACCTCTTTCATAGAATTTTCAACAATTGGCCACGAAACCCTTTGATGCATCGGTATTTTACGGTCAATAAAAAACCGATTGACTGATTTTGTGCCAAAACGCATCTTTATTTTATCACCCGGTTCATAGTTTCTAATCGTGATGGGAAAGTCCGCTTCTGATAGTGAAATCCCTTCAATGGTTTCACCCGTATCTCTCAGTTCAAAGTAAGGTGTTTTGAAATATGATACAGTATCTAGTTTATATCGATACTTTTTTTCTTCATAAAGCATCACTTCACCATAACTGACACTCAATATTTGTTCATCAAATTGATGTTGCATCTTACCACCCAAGATTTGTGCATCTAAGCTTTCCATAAACTTCAATGAAAAATCATAAGGGATAACACCATTATTTTCAAAGAAATAACGCAGTGCATCAAGTCTTTCTTGTTTATTTATTTTTTGATAATCCTTTACTTTAAAAGGATTGCTTAAAACTGGTAGTTGTTTTAGATACGATTTTCTTTTTTCCTTCTCAGCGTTCAGTTTTTTAAGGAGTACTGCCTTCTCTTGTTCTGAAATTTTATCTAAAGCATGGCGAATTCTGTTTCTTGTATAATCATCTTCTAAATTAGATTCATCAATCCCATATGGGACATAATGTACTTTACAATAGTTGATGATTTCTTTTTTAGACATTGAAAGGAGTGGTCTTCTTATATGCATTTTGTTGAAGATTGAATTTTCTAGAATGCCAGGTGTATTCGTGATTCTTTTTGATGTTTTTTGCATGATGTATGTTTCGATGTCATCATCCAAATGGTGCCCTATATAAAGGGCTTTTGCATCATATTTAATGTAGAGTTTCTTGAAAAAAGCATAACGAAAATTGCGTGCCATTTTTTGAAAATTATCATCTACTTCTAGATCAAAATCTTTCTTTTCAAAAATTGCACCCAACTTATTTGCGTAGTTTTCTACAAGTATTTCATCACGATGACTTGTTTCTCTTTGGTGGTAATTCACATGCGCTACAACAATATTTTCTTCTTTTAAAGAAAGCATGTGTAAAAGTGCCATAGAATCAGGCCCACCAGAAACAGCCACAATTACTTTTTGTTTCAAGCATATCACCCAACTTATTTTAACACATCTTAAAATATTATGGCATGGAGTAGTTTTGTGATTTCTTGAAACATCAGGCTACTGGGTGGAATATGGGCATTAATAGAAATAATTCTTGAAGTATTAATGTATTTACTGTCGTTTAAGAAAAGACATGACCGCTTATCCAAACCTTTAATTTGACCAATATAATATAAATGATTTTGTATTTTTCCATTGGCAGCTTTTCGAATGGCATTTTGATTAGAAGTCATTGGGATCACAAAGGCTTTTTTATTTTTTTTAGAAATGACCAGGCCAAAGTGTTGATACCCTGCTTCATTTAAAAAAGCATGCCCATAATCGAAATAACAAATATCTCCAGGCATGACTTGTAAATTTAAGTCTTTACATGACCAACAGTTGATTCTTTCAAATCGATTTAAACCGGACAAACACTCTTTTCTTTGAATGTGTGTGGGTAATGAGAGAATAAAGCGGCGATACATATCCATATAATAATTCAATAAATCTTCGTTCGAATAAACAAACCAATCCGAATCATTGCGTTTCATAATAAAACACCCCCTTAGTCATAATTTTGACATAAGAGAGTGTTTTCCTAAATTATTTAACGTAGTCTAAGTTTTCTAACATCATGCCTGTACCTTCAGCAACGGCAGTAAGCGCATTTTCTGCAACGTATACAGGAGTGTTCAAGCCTTCTGCAATTAATCGGTCAATGCCTTTTAATAAAGCCCCTCCACCGGTTAACACGATACCTCTAACGATGATATCTGCACTAAGTTCTGGGGGTGTTTGTTCAAGAACACTGCGGCATGCACGCACAATGTCTTCAAGACTTTCACGCATTGCATACTCAGTTTCTGAAGCTTTAATGGTAATTGAGTTTGGAAGACCTGTAATCAAGTCACGACCACTTACTTCAATTTCTTCATCTTCTGTTCCTGGTTCAATAAAGGCTGTACCAATATTTGTTTTAATTTTTTCAGCTGTGCTTTCACCAATTAAAAGCTTGTATGTTTCTTTAACATATTTAATGATGTCTGCATCAAGAACATCTCCAGCAATTTTTAAGGATGTACTGGTAACAATATCGCCAAGTGAAAGAATGGCAACATCTGTTGTACCACCACCAATGTCAAGAACCATAGATCCTGTTGGCTTAGCAATGTCTAATTTCGCACCAATGGCTGCAACTTTTGGTTCTTCTTCAATGAAGACACGTTTTGCGCCAGTACGATAAGCAGCATCACTGATGGCTTTTCTTTCTACTGATGTAATATTGGATGGACAGCATATTAAAACATTGGGTCTTGAGAAAGCACCTTTTAATTTTAATTTTTTCATGAAATGTTGTAACATCATTTCTGTTACTTCAAAATCCGCAATCACACCATCCTTTAATGGACGAATTGCATGGATTCTGCCAGGTGTTCTACCCAACATTAATTTCGCATCTGTACCTACTGCGAGGCATTTTTTTGTATTGGCATCGATTGAAACCACTGCTGGTTCATCAAGTACGACACCTTCTCCTTTAACAAAGATAAGAACATTCGCTGTTCCTAAGTCGATTCCTACTGATTTTGCAAACATAATATAACTCCTTTTACTAATACACAAAATTCATTGATAAACTGAGTAAAAATTGAGCCACTAAATGTGCCAGTGCTAATGTTAACACCACATATAATAACTGTGCTTTATCACGATGGCCTGCTTTCAAAATCTTTGTAAAATCAACACCAACTAAGACATAAGCACTTACGATCAGTGCGCCAATATGGACGCCAATTCTTAAAGTATCACCCATTTTATCACCTGTTTAACTATACCAAAAAATTCATAAAATTACTATTAGTATCCTTACACCTCGATATCATACATCAAGTTAAGGAAATAATAAAGAAATTTCAAGAAATCATCACTAAAAAAGTCCCCATCCAAGGATGAAGACTTTCATGATTATTATTTAGTACCAAAGATTCTATCACCAGCATCACCAAGACCTGGCACAATATAACCTTTTTCATTGAGATGATCATCCATCGCAGCCAAGAAGATGTCCACATCTGGATGGTTATTCTTCACAAGCTCAACACCTTCTGGTGCTGCAACTAAACATACTAGCTTAATGGATTTAGCACCACGCTTCTTAACCATTTCAATGGCTGCATCGGCTGATCCACCGGTCGCAAGCATAGGGTCTAAAATTAAAACTTCTGCTGTATCTAAATTCTCAGGAAATTTAGCGAAGTATTCATGAGGCATCAATGTTTCTTCATCACGATACACACCAATGTGTCCTACTTTAGCGGTAGGAATTAAACTCAAAATGCCATCAACCATACCCAGGCCAGCTCTTAAAATTGGCACAAGCACAATATCAGTATTGAGTTCAAAAGTTTCACACTCTTGAACAGGTGTTTGAATTGTCACAGGGTCAAGCTTAATGTCACGCGTAATTTCATAAGCCATCAGTCCTGCAATTTCATCAAGGTTTTGTCTAAAGTTTTTTGTTCTTGTATCCACATTGCGCATTTGTGTAAGTTTGTGAGTAATCAGTGGGTGATTTAAAACTGTAATCATATGTTCTCTCCTCTAATGGGGAATACGCGTGTGTATTCCTTTACTTCATTTTCAATTTCTTGTAATTTCGCTTCATCTTCATAGTTTGATAAAGCCTCATGGATCCAGTGTCCAACTTTCTCAAAGTCTTTTTCTTTAAAACCACGTGATGTCATGGCTGGACTTCCAAGTCTGATACCACTTGTCACAAACGGTCTTTCTTGATCAAAAGGAATGGTATTTTTATTCACGGTAATGCCAACTTTTTCTAAAATCAGTTCAGCATGTTTACCCGTAATATTCATACTTTCTTTCACATCAACTAAAAGAAGATGATTATCTGTGCCACCACTCACAATACGATACCCAAGAGACTTCAGTGTATCTGAGAGTGTTTGAATATTTTTAATCACTTGTTTTTGATACTCCACAAACTCTGGTTGTAACGCTTCTCTAAATGAAACAGCCTTACCCGCAATCACATGCATTAAAGGACCGCCCTGAACACCAGGAAATACGCTTCTGTCAATATCTTTAGCGTATTGTTCTTTACAGAGAATGATACCACCGCGTGGACCTCTTAGTGTTTTATGAGTTGTACTTGTCACAAAGTCAGCATAAGGAACAGGTGAAGGATGTAAACCCGCAGCGATGAGTCCTGCAATATGGGCCATATCGACCATTAAATATGCATCCACTTCATCCGCAATGTCTCTAAACTTTTTAAAATCGATGGTTTTCGCATACGCACTGGCACCCGCCACAATAAGTTTTGGACGCACAGACTTCGCAATCTTTAAAACCTCATCATAATCAATTTCTTCAGTGGCGCTGTTTACACCATAGCCAAAGAACGTATAATTAATGCCTGAGAAATTCAGTTGATGTCCATGGGTCAAGTGTCCACCTGAACTTAAGTCCATCCCCAATACAACATCACCATGATCAAGAACACTTAAGTATACAGCCATATTTGCTTGTGAACCACTGTGTGGTTGCACATTGGCATGTTCTGCACCATAAATTTCTTTCAAACGATCAATGGCTAAGTTTTCAATGATATCTACATACTCACAGCCACCATAGTAACGTTTACCAGGGTAACCTTCAGCGTATTTATTGGTTAAAACTGATCCCACTGCTTCATAAACATCTTCTGAAACATAGTTCTCAGAAGCAATCAATTCAATATGTTCAAGCTGACGAACCGTCTCCAGTTCAATCGCTTCTTGTATTTGTTTATCCTTCATCCTGCAACTCCTTATCTTTCTTGTAATTTTACCAAAAACTTAAGCTTTTTCCAAATACTTCACAGCTTCTTTTTTCAAAGCTTCCTCTGTAATAGGTCCTTCTCTTAAAATCCTTATTTCACCCTGACTTAAATCCACAACGGTTGATGAATTTTTTTGATCAGATACACCCACAATAACACCTTCAATTAAAGTATCCAGTTGTTTCAACACTTCACCTGATGTGGTCCCTGTAGGATGATCTGAAAGGTTTGCGGAAGGAAGCCAAATCGGCTGACCTAACTTATTAATCAAACTTTGAACCCATACATCATCGGCAATACGAATGCCTAAAGTATCTTGATCTTTAAGATATGGGAAGATGCCTTCTTTTTTCTTAAAGATAATGGTCAGTGGACCAGGCATAAATTTGTCTACAAGATGATGAATGAGTGGCGTCATTTCCACAACTTCTTCAAGTTGTTTCTTACTTGAAACCATTAAAGGAAATGGCTTATTGTCAGGTCTTCCTTTGGTTTCTTTAAGTTTATTGTAGAGCGTTTCATCATCACTTTTGATTGCCAAACCATAAACGGTATCCGTAGGAATCGCAACCATCCCATTGTTTCTTAAGATGTCTAAAGCTTCATCCATATTTTCTTTTTTAAGACGCTTGGTATGCGGCTTCACAAAGACCATACGATCAAGTCCATTCATATCTTGAATCAGTAAAACATCATGATGCGGGAAATATTTTTGCGCTAAGGCTTTTACCTTATCGCCAATATCAAAGCCAATCTCAAAGGCAATCATTCCGCCATCATTAAGGACAAGATGTGCTTTCTCTAAGACTTTTTGATAAAAGAATAAACCATCATCCCCACCAAATAAAGCCACATGTGGCTCAAACTTAAAGACAGAAGATTGAATGTGTTCTGTATCTTTTATATAAGGGGGATTACAGACCAAGACATCAAACTTAAGATTGTTTTCAATTAAAGGTTCCAGCATATCTCCTTGATAAAAGGTTGCGGATACGTTTAAGTTGTCTGCATTTTCTTGTGCTACAATCAGTGCTTTTTCACTGATATCTGTTGCGACTATTTCTAAATCCAATTCTTTTCCTAAAGTGATCCCAATGGCACCACTGCCT
>CAYSBB010000059.1:0-8006 GCA_964429205.1 uncultured Erysipelothrix sp. | reverse complement strand
GTGGGTCAATCTCAACACGTCGTGCAGGGATATTCCATACCTTATATAACGTGATTGGTGCAACAATTGGAATGATTTTCATAATTCCTTATTCTAAGTTTATATTGGGATTAAATACACTTGTGAATGGTAAACCAGAAATGGCGATTGCTTTAAACCACTTTACTTTTAATATTATATCGATGTTGATCGTATTACCGTTATTACCCTTAATTATGAAATTATTGAAATTAATTGTACCTGGAGAAGAACGTATTCGTGCACGTGAGAAGATTGAACCACTCAACGAAAACTTAATTCAAGTATTCCCAGAAGGAGCATTGCAACTTGCGAAAAAGGCAACCTTACAGATGTCAAATCTTGTTAAGGAATCCATTGAGACTTCTAGAAATTATCTTCATTCAAGAAGTGGGGAAGACTTTGATGAAATCATGCACATCGAATCAATAGTGAATCAACTGGATACAGATATTACAACGTATCTTCTAAAGATTGCCCAACAAGCACCGCAAAATGAAACCTTTGCGGAAAGTTATACAAAGAACTTAGAAATTGTTAAAAACTACGAGCGTATGAGTGACTTGTCCACAAACCTCGCAAACTTCTATCAATTAATTATTGAAGAAGGGGAATCATTCACAGATGAAGCGATTGATGATTTAGATACCATGTATCAATTATTGCTTGATATGATTGATCGTTCAAATAATATCTTTGAGCATGAAGATTTAGGTGGTTATCGTTCACTACTTAAAGATGAAGAATATCTTGATCTTATTGAAGCGAAGTATCGCGAGAAACACTTCCAACGTATGGCTGAAGGCATTTGTACAACACAGGTGGCTTCTTCACTCTTTGTGGACATTCTAGGGACACTGGAGCGTATTGGAGATCATGGTGTAAATGTATCACGAAATATGAATTCGGTTGTTAAACTGCATACAAACGACAATTAAACAAAGACTGGTGTACGAAAGTTAAGTGCATCAGTTTTTTATGTTGTATAATGTATTTTAGAAGGAAAAGGTGAAATGATGAAACAAGTTTATTTTGCGAGTCCATTATTTTCTAATATGGAACAAAATTACAACAAACATGTAGTTGATGAGATCAGAAAAGCTTATCCAGATTTAAAGGTATATTTACCACAAGAACAAGCAGATATTAATGATAAGCGTAATTATGCTGATTCTAAAATGATTGCGAAGTATGATACAGATGCAGTATTGGCATCAGATTTATTAATTGCGGTACTGGATGGTCTTGTGATTGATCCAGGTGTCGCATCTGAAATTGGCGTGGCGTATGCAAATGGAATTCCTGTTGTGGGGTTACTCACAGATCCAAGACAAAGTGGCTACGATAATAAAAAGAAAATTGAGGCACTCAGTGATATCGCAGAATCGCAATTCCCCTATGTTAATTTATATACTGTGGGTTTAATTAAATTAAATGGTGAAGTTGTAAATAGTGAAAGAGGCCTTATTCAAAGCATAAAAACGTACATTTAGACTGATAAAATTAAGTCTTTTAAAAAAAAACAAGTTTGGTCTATACCAAAGGTGTAAAAAATAGTGTATGATATACAAGAGGTGATAAAATGAGTAGGTTAGGATTTTCGATATATCCTGAACATAATGATGCGGCCAGCGACAAAAAATACATTGACCGTATGGCAAAATTAGGTGCTGTTCGTATCTTTACATGCTTGTTAAGTGCTGAAGGTGATAAAGATGAAATCTTGGCACATTACAAAGATGTAATTGGTCATGCAAGAACCAAAGGATTGGATGTTATCATTGACATTGCACCCAGCGTCTTTAAAGACTTTGGTCTTGAAAAAGGAGATCTAAGCTTATTCCATGAAATGGGGGCTACTGGAATTCGTTTAGATGAAGGATTCAGCGCAGCAGAAAATGCACGTTTAACAGCCAATAATTATGGGTTAAGCATTGAATTGAATGCTTCAACAAATGACAATGTTGTTGGAAGCGTTATGGCATATAAACCAAACGTAGATCGTTTATTAACGTGCCATAACTTTTATCCACAACGCTATACTGGACTTTCACAAGATTTCTTTGATATGACAAGTAAAGAAATGAAAAAGTACAATATGCGCGTTGCAGCATTTGCAGGGTCAAATAACCCAACAGCGATGGGACCTTGGCCACTTTCAGAAGGACTTGTAACCTTGGAGGATCATCGTGGCTTGCCACTCGATGCACAAATTCGTCAATTGGTTGCACATCCAAATGTCGATGATATCATCATCTCGAATGTATATCCAACGGAAGAAGAACTAACGTCACTTGAAAAAATCAATTTCAACATCTTACAGTTCAAAGTTGAACTGAATGATAATGTTACAGATATTGAAAGAGAAATTATTTTCAATCATGAACACTTCGTTCGTGGGGATATGAGCGAGTATATGGTACGCTCAACGATTCCACGTTTAACTTATGCAAAAGAAACAATAAAACCACACGATACGCGTGATTTAGAGCCAGGGGACTTAGTTATCGTTAATGATAATTATGGGCGCTACAAGGGGGAGTTACACATCGTAACCAAAGCAATGCCAAATGATGGTAATAAAAATATCGTCGGACGTATTGCTGATTCAGATCGCTTTAATATGCGATACATTGAATCATGGAAGGTTTTTGGATTCGTAGAATAATATGGTAGAGCACGTATTACGTCTTTTACCGGGAGAAGATCTGTTAGAAACAGTAGACAATTATTGTCAAAAGTATAAAATTGAAGCGGCATTCATTGGGACATGTGTAGGGAGCTTGTCTCAAGTATCGTTTCGAAAAGGTGTTACAAGACACCAACTTACGTTAAAGGGAAACTATGAAATTGTATCTATGGAAGGTACTGTTTCTAAGGGGGGAAACCATATCCATGCATCAGTGAGCGATCTTGATTTCAATGTTCGTGGGGGACACTTAATGTATGGAACCATTGTTCAAACAACAGCTGAACTTGTCATCATAGAATTAGAAAGTTATGAACTTTCACGTTCTAAAGATATATTATCCGGCTTTAAATCTCTGAAAATTAGGGAAATTAGAGAAGCGAAGGGCAATGGAAATTAGGAGGGAGACCTCCTTTTTTTGTTAGCAAAATTTAACAGTGTATTCACATGACTTAACAATAGGATTTTTAATTCTTGATAAAATATAACTATAAAGGCGTTTTAGGAGGGTTTTTATGGTATTAACAGGATTTACAAATCCACAAGTAGAAATTGGCGTCATTTTAAGTGGCTTTACATTATTTATGGTGGGTGTACATTTTCTTGGAGATGGATTAACAGAATTAGCTGGCACTAAAATTAATGTCTATATTGAAAAGTACACCAACAACTTATTCATGTCGATGCTTGTGGGTGCCATTATAACAGCCATCATGCACTCAAGTACTGCAGCGACCGTTATTTCTATTTCTTTAGTTAGAGCAGGAATGATGTCACTAGAACAGGCCATTGGTATTTCTATTGGTGCTAACCTTGGAACAACGATGACTTCGCTTGTGATTGGTTTAAATGTTGAAGATTATGGTCACTATCTTGTATTTATTGGTGGTCTTATGATGATTTTTATTAAGAAGAAAAACCTAAAAAACTGGGGTACAGTTCTTTTTGGGTTTGGGATTCTTTTTGTGGGATTACAAATGATGAGTGATAAACTCCTGTTGATACAAGAATACCCTTTCTTTACAACGTTTATGCAAAGTCTAAAAGGACATCGCTGGCTTGCACTGGGTGGGTCAACCCTAGCAACTGTGATCATCAATTCTTCCACAGCCGTTGTGGGGATCACACAAAAGCTCTTTGCGAGTGGTGAGATGGATATGATTGTGGCTTCTGCCTTTGTGTTTGGATCAAATGTGGGGACAACTTTAACGGCAGTGCTTGTATCTCAAGGTGGTTCTGTTTCCACAAAACGTGCCGGTTGGTTCCATGTTATTTATAATGTATTGGGGGCATTACTAGGTATGCTGATTATTGTGCCATATTCAAATTTTATTACAAACTTAAATATAAGACTCAATGGAACCATGGAAATGGGGGTAGCCTTAAATCACTTTGTGTTTAACTTAGCCTCAATGATTCTTGTGATTCCATTTGTATCATCCATGGTCCGATTACTAGAGATTGTGATTCCAGGAGAAGATAAAATGCTCGCAAAAGGTAAAATTGAACCCCTTGATGAAAATCTAATTGAAGTATTCCCTGAAGCGGCCTTCCAAAAAGTTAAAGAAAGTACCATCCAAATGTCAGATCTTGTGATAGAATCACTCAAAACATCTCAAGCATATTTAAATGATAAAGACGAAGAAGACCATGCCGTAGTCTTACAGCTTGAAGAAATGGTCAATCGCCTTGATACCAATATCACAGACTATCTCTTAAAGATCGCAAAAACTGGTTTTAGACAAGAAAGCTTTGCGGTTACCTATACACAAAGTTTAAACATCATTAAAAACTATGAAAGAATGTCTGACTTAAGCATAAATTTAGTTGACTTCTACCAAAAGATTTATGAAGAAGATGAAGTATTTACAGAAGAGGCACTCGAAGATTTAAATACAATGTATCGTTTGGTCTTAGATATTGCACAGCGCTCTCAAAAGATTCTCATTGAAGAGAATAAAAATGAGTATAAGGGTTTATTGAAAGATGAAGATTATTTAGACTTAATTGAAATGAAATATCGTGAGCGTCATTTCAAAAGATTAACCGATGGCATTGATGATACAAAAGTTGCATCAAGTTTATATGTAGATATCTTGGGTACCTTAGAACGTATTGGAGATCACAGTGTAAATGCCTCCAGAAATATCTTTAGTGTCGTCAAAAAACATTAAAGTTTCCCAACATTGAAAACCTCTTTATAGGGGTTTTTCTTAATTTACAAGTGAATTTATTTGTCGTATGATGATATAAAGAAAAAGGAAGTTTGTAAAATATGGTACAAAAAAATAAAAATATTGGATTAAAAAGTAGTTTGATTGGTGTTGTATTAAACATCCTTTTATTTGTGATGAAATTGATCATTGGGACCATATTTCACTCGGTATCGATTGTGGCAGATGCGATGAATAACTTCTCGGATTTACTCTCTTCATTAATTGCTTTTATTGGATTTAAAATGGGAGAAAAACCCGCAGATAAAGAACACCCTTTTGGTCATAAAAGATTTGAATACATCAGTGGCTTTCTAATTTCAGTGGTCATGTTGTATATTGGACTGGATGTTTTAAGAACTGGATTTAAAAGTTTATTGAATCAAAGTAATTTAATCAATGATAGTTTAATGATTGTGGTGATGGTGATCTCAATTGTGATTAAAGTGTTTCTTTATTTCTATTATCATCATCAATATAAAAAATTAAACTCAGATGTTCTTTTAGCACAAGCCTATGATTCTCGAAACGATACCATTATCAGTATTGGGATACTCATTGGATTGTGGATCAATAAAACAATGGGTTTTAATGTAGATGGAATCTTAGGAATCGTGATTGCGGCGTTTATCATTATCACTTCAGTGAAATTATTATTGGGTTTTATGGATGAACTTGTAGGAAAAAGACCCAGTCAAAAATTAATTAATGATGTCATCAAAGTGGTAGATAATGAACCATCAGTATTCTCTTATCATGATCTTTTAATTCATGAATATGGTGATCATACTTATTTTGGTTCTATTCATCTGGAAGTTGATGAACGACTAAGCCTCAATCATGCTCATGAAATAGCCGATCTGGTAGAAAGTAATGTAAAATCTAAAACAGGAGTCAACATTGTGGTGCACTTAGATCCCATTGACACAACCAGTGATGAAATTAAAAGTATGCATTTAAAGGTGAAAAAAGCCCTCAAAAGTTTGGATGAACGTTTTTCATTTCATGACCTTAGAATTGTAGAAGAAGTAATGGAATTAGATGTTGTTTTATTTGAAGATAACCCTTATACGTTTGAAGAAATAGAAACACAAATTAAAAAATATGTGAATGAAAAGTACCAGATTAAGGTTACTTTTGACCGTGTACAATTAAAGGATAATATCTCAGTCGAATCTTAAGGTAACGCTACCATTTTAAGAGAAAATTTGATATAATTAATGAGAAAGAAAAGGAGAAAAAACATGGAAGGAATTGAATTACTAAGTTTTCAAATGATTTCATTTAACGGTTCAGCACGTTCATGCTTTATTGAAGCAATTCAAGCAGCAAAAGAAGGTGACTTTGACCGCGCAGAAGAATTAATGGTAGAAGGTGAAGAGCAATTCGTTGAAGGACATCGTGTTCATGCACAACTCATTCAACAAGAAGCACAAGAAGGAGCAACAGATGTTAACCTACTTCTTATTCATGCTGAAGACCAAATGATGAGTGCAGAATTAATGAAAATTGTAGCTGCAGAATTAATTGAAATTCATAAGAAAATTCAATAAGAGCTAGTTTAGCTCTTTTTTCTAATGAAAGGGGGATTGAACGTGGGTTTCAATATGTTTTTATACTATGGTATTAAAATATTATTACCGATTCTCTTTGCGTATGCATACATGAAGTATAAGCGCGCAAAATCAATTGATAATACACTAGAACTTAAACTCAAAGGGCGATCTAAGATAGAATTTTATTTAAGCATACTCTTGAGTATTGCTTATATTGCATATCCTGTATCAAAAAGTATGCAGGGAACAGCTGTATTTATAGGGTCATTGATCTTTTTATACGCTTATTTAGTTTTAGAACGCTTGGTTGCGGTAGGCCGTAAAGTTATTTTTGCAAAATTTCTTGCTTTTGAAGTAAGAATGATTAATGAATATGGCTATAGAAATGGCCGTTTCGAATTTTTTATTCGTGGTGGAAGAATTAAAGTACTTTTACCCATTGCTGATGTGCAACACTTACAAGAAATGCTGTCAGGTTCAAGACGTAAGAGTCGTGGACGCCGCCTATAAAAGAGCGCTTACATATAGATTTAAATGAAAAATCTTGCTATAATGATGAAGTAAGATAGGGAGGATACTAATTATGAGAAAAATTGTATTATTTTGTTCAGCTGGTATGTCAACCAGTGCACTTGTTCGTAGAATGGAAGACGCAGCAAAAGAAATTGGATATGAAGTTACAGTAGAGGCACACTCAGTGAGTGATGCAACAAGACTAGGCGCAGACGCAGACGTTGTGCTCTTAGGACCACAAGTTCGTTTCAACTTAGACAATGTTAAAAAACAACTACCTGGAAAACCAGTTGATGTTATTGGCATGAGAGAGTACGGTACCATGAATGGTGCGGCAGTAATCGCTCAAGTTAAAGAAATTCTTGGTGACGAGTAATATTCAAAAGAGTTTGTACTTTATGTATAAACTCTTTTTTACGAAAGAGAGGCATTATGAAAACAACCATTATATATTATAGCGCTACAGGCAATACAGAAATGATCGCAAACAGTATCTCAGAACATTTGGAAGATAAGGGTCATGATGTCACAATTTTAGCCGTAGAAGATGCATCACTTCAAGATGCAGAAAATACAGACTTACTGATTTTAGGAAGCCCAGCAATGGGCGTTGAAGAAATTGAGGAATATGATTTCAGACCATTCTTTGAAGACTTAAAGCCAATGCTATTTGATCAAGATATCATTCTTTTTGGTTCTTACGATTGGGGAGAAGGGGAGTGGCTTGAATCTTGGAAAGAAGAATGTGAAGATGAAAATGCCAATGTTCTTATGACTTTTAAAGCCATGCTAGATCCGCAAGATGAAGATTTAGAAAGACTCTACGCATCACTGGATGCTGTGATATAACGTAACATGTTTCATGAAAATGTTACATTCTATGTAAAATATTTCAAAATAATGTAAAAGACTGTTGACTTTACATTTTAATCTTGTATAATCTATATATAGATACAAATAATTTATCTATATGTCCGTTAGAAATTTTCTTCAATTCACCATTTCCTTAATAACAAT
>CAYSBB010000058.1:0-8018 GCA_964429205.1 uncultured Erysipelothrix sp. | reverse complement strand
TCAAAGTTCATCCAATCTGTGACGATGGAGAATAGTGTTTCTTCATTAAAGAAAGCCGTATTGTATTGCCATTTTAATTTATCAGCAGGTAATTCATCTTTTAATAATTTTTGATTTGATAAGTATTCAATAAACTCTAAACCTCTTAAAAATTCAGGTTGCGAAAAGCCTGCATCATTACCTATGTTGGTAAAATTGAGATGCCATTTTCCTGATGTTAAAAAGGGATAGAAAGAGTATTGGTCTTTAAATGATAAGGGAAAGACAATGTCTAATTCTTTTAGAATCTCATCACTAAGTTCAAAGAGATTTTCCCATGTTTCAAATACATCTGGAAGACCATTTTTGTTTTCATCACTTAAATCAAGGTCCATTTTTTCAGCCAGTGTCTTATTATAAACAAAGGTCCAACCTGAGACACTGTTTGGGATAAAGTATTCGCCATTTGAGTTAATGGCATTTTCTAAAGCACTGGATGATTTTGTTAAAATAACTTTCTCTACATCTTTACCTAAGTCATGGACATCATTTAAAACATATGCGGCATTATTAAGAGATGTGACGATCACATCTGTTTCAAAGTTATCCGCAAGTTGTGTTAAATTCAGTGGTGCTTTAACGGTATAGGTTACTTTATCTTGGTGATCTTGGTGGATGGTGTTCCATGTGTTGACCAAGTATTCTCCCAAGGCTTCATTTTCTACTTGTATGTTTAAGGTTGCTTCTTCTTCTATTTTGAAGACTTCCATTTTTTTGTCATAGCAAACTTGTGTCCCATCAAGTTTACATCTGTTTAAATATGTAAAAACCCCTGTAGTAACCGCAACAATGGCCACTGCAGAGAGTATTTTTTTAATGTGTTTCTTTACTTGTGCCATACGATCATTCCATTCTACTTTGCTATTATAGCATATAATCTTGGACCTTCTCTGAATTTCACAAAGCTTCACAATCTTATCAAAAAGGCATTAAAAAAGCTGAGACCCAAAAGGCCCCAGCAAACCATATATTATATAAAGAAAATAACGCGAATCGCAAATACAATTCCTAAGAGATACATGATGAGTGATACATCTTTATATTTCCCAGTGAAGACTTTAATCAATACGTATGAAACCATACCAAATACGATTCCTTCTGCAATTGAGTATGCAAATGGCATCATAATAATGGTTAAGAATGCGGGAATGGCTTCTGTCATATCTGAGAAGTCTAACTCAGTCACTGAAGTCATCATGAAGAGTCCAACAATCACAAGCGCTGGTGCTGTCGCAGCGGATGGTACCATTGTAAATAATGGCGCAAAGAATAATGCAATCCCAAACATACCTGCTGTTGTGAGGGCTGTAAGACCTGTACGGCCACCTTCTGCAACTCCGGATGCACTTTCCACAAATGTTGTGACGGTACTTGTTCCAAAGCATGCCCCTGCTACAGTTCCAACCGCATCAGCCATTAAAGCTTTACCAACATGTGGCAACTCGCCATTTTCATCTAACATGTCTGCCTTTGAAGCAACACCTGCTAATGTACCAACAGTATCGAAGATATCCACAAATAAGAATGTGAACACTGCCACTAACATTTCAAAACTAAAGATTTGATCAAAACCAACAAATTGGAATGCAACTGGTTTGAGTGATGGTGGTAAACTCACCACTGCACCTAAGCCACCTGTAGGGATGTGTGTTACACCCATTGGGATACCAATTAAGGTTGTTGCAACAATACCCACGAGTAATCCACCCTTAACATTACGCGCTACCAGAACCCCTGTAATGACGATTCCAATCACCGCAAGTAATACTGCTGGATCTTTTAAATTTCCAAGCGCAACACCTGTTGCTTCATTTGCCGCAACAATGCCACTATTTTGTAAACCGATAAATGCAATAAATAATCCAATACCCACAGATACGGCTATTTTTAAGTTTTTGGGAATCGCATTGAAGATAGCTTCACGCGCATTCACAAATGATAATAAGATAAAGACAATCCCTTCAATTAAAACCGCTGTCAGCGCAAATTGCCATGTCTTACCCATTTTACCTAAAACAACGGTATACGCAAAGAATGCATTCAATCCCATTCCTGGCGCAAGCGCAAATGGATATTTCGCATAAAGTGCCATCACGAGTGTCGCAATGATTGCTGATAAGGCTGTCGCTGTAAACACGCCTCCAAAATCCATTCCTGTATCTGACAACATACCTGGGTTAACCACCAAGATATAAGCCATTGTCATAAACGTTGTAATACCTGCTAAAACTTCTGTTTTAACGTCAGTATTATGTTCCTTTAGCTTAAAAAAACTATACATAATTTCTCCTCTCGATTTACATTTTTCCAAATAAAAAAGATCGGGGAAAACGATCTATAGTTTCCTCCACGATTGTCAAGACGTTTACGGCGCTTGGTAGATACTGCTCGACCGTATTACGAGCATTAAATTTGGATGTAAATACTACGTAATTATATGAAAATGATGTGAACTTGTCAAATATAAGCATCTAAATTTACATCATTACCTACATTTCCTAAATAAAAGCACCATTTAGATCAAATGATGCTCATTTACTTATTTAAACAACCTTTCAAATAATGATGGTTTTTCTTTTAATTGATATAAGGATTCACGTGCTTTTTTCGCAACCATTTCACCTTCGTTAATGACATCTTGTCCCCTACCTAACTCAAAAACCCAGATATCGCCAACAGGCACATTGATCATTAAATCAACATGATCTTCCATCAGTTCATCATAGCTTTCAACCATAAGATCATATACTCTATTGCCTGTCGCAAGAATGGATTTAATATCATCAAAGCCAGCACCTGAAGTCATGGTGACCGCAATGATTTTCTCCACATCATACGCTTTTAACAAAAGTGAAGGTAAATTCATTTTAATTCCACCATCAGCCAATTGATAATCACCAAGCTCTAAAGCACTGATCACAAGTGGGAACGAACAGGAAGCTCTCACCGCTTTTGCGAGTGTAATATCACTGATCACATCCCAATTTTTATGTGCTTTGAATTTCTCAGGGTGTGATGTAAAGACCACAACACGTCCACTGATTAAATCAACGGAAGGAATCGCAATGGGAATTTTCACATCACTGATATGATAAACACCATATTCCATGAGTACTTTCTCTACAATATCTTCTAAAATCTGACCATCCACATAACCACCATGAATTTTCTCTTTAGAAAAAGGCAGTATTTTTGGGCTGGGTTTCACAAACACTTTTGTTTTAATCATTTCAGCTTCAACTTCAAGGGCCAAATCATAGACCTCATCAATATGAATGCCTGATGCAATTAAAGCGGCTACAGCTGATCCCATAGATGTTCCTGATATGTAATCAATCTTTAAGCCAACATCATCCATCGCCTTTAAAACAGGAAGCTGGGCGTAAGATTTAATCCCACCACCTGACAATGCAACTCCAATCTTCATTTGTTCACCTCTTTTTAATTATTATACATGAAGCATGATATAATATCGACAAGGAAAAGGTGATAAACATGGAAGATATCTTAATCATCGTTATAATCATTTCGCAAATCCTTTTAGTGATTGCACTGTTTATGATGAAATCAGAAATCAGCTCAAAAAACAATCAAACGATTCAACAATTCGATGCTAAAAATAATAACCTCATTGATCGCATCGATACCAGGATCAATGACTTACTTGATCGCAATCAAAACTTTGAGCGCATCACAACACAAAACTTCAGTAACTTTAATCGTGCTTTAACACAAACGTTAAATGAACAGTTTTTGCTCCAACAAAAAACCATTGAAAGTAGATTAGATAAAATTGACGCCAAAGTAAACGAAAGTCTTACAGAAGGATTTGAAAAAACACATAACACCTTCACCAACATTGTGGAAAGACTTACCAAGATTGATGCTGCTCAAAAGAAAATAGACGCACTTTCAGCGGATATCGTTTCACTACAAGATGTTCTTACAGATAAAAGCGCAAGGGGTGCTTATGGAGAGATTCAACTCAATCAAATTCTCTCTTCAATTTTTGGGGATAAAAAAGATAAAATCTACCAAACTCAATACACATTCTCCAATGGCAAAAGAAGTGATGCCGTACTGTTTGCGCCAGAACCTTTAGGAACCGTAGCGATTGATTCTAAATTCCCATTAGAAAACTACAGAAATCTCATTGAACTCACACAGAACACACCAGAATACCAAGAAGTCAGAAAACTCTTTGTGAGTGATGTCAAGAAACACATTGATGATATTAAAAACCGATACATCATTATGGATGAAACATCTGATCAAGCCATTATGTTTATTCCAGCTGAAGCTGTGTTTGCGCATATCAATGCTTATCACTCAGAACTCATCGACTATGCGCAAAAACATCGTGTATGGATGACTTCCCCCACAACACTCATGAGTACCCTGTCTACCATTCAAGTCTTACTCATGAATATGGAACGCGACAAATATACCCATGAAATACAAACACAACTCAAACACTTAGACATTGAGTTTAAACGTTATAAAGACAGATGGGACGCTTTATCCAAGCGCCTTGATCAAGTGGGCAGTGACGTTAAAGACATTCATATTACCACAGACAAAATCACCAAACGTTTTGAAAACATATCGAATGTGAAGTATGAAGAATTAGAGTAATGAAAAAGATATTGATCTAGATGTCTAGACCAATATCTTTTCTATATTTCATATCTTTAAAATCAATATTTTCTTCAATTCTTTTTAATAAAGACTGATTCATTACCTTAAAGTCATCTCCCATTTCCACAACCGTAAGAACACGTCCTCCTGATGTTTGATAGGTGCCATCTTCAAGCTTTGTGCCATTATGATAGACAAGACCGTAATCATTGTTTTGGATGGTATAACCTGTATTAAAGGTTGCAGGATAGCCACCTGATGTAAGAATTATGACGAGTGCTTTCTCTTCTTTCCATAAGAGTGAAACTGGTTTATCTTCCATTGTATCAGTGATCACTTCAACCAAGTCACTTTCAAGACGTGGCATAAGGACTTGAGTTTCAGGATCTCCAAAACGTGTGTTGAATTCTAGAACATAAGGAATGTCATCAACAATCATAAAGCCAATAAATAAAACACCATAATAGGTTAGGTCTTCTTCTTTAAGACCTTGTTCTATTTTTGTATAAACAGGCTCAAAGAGTTTGGGATTAACTTTAGGAGTTGGGGAGAAACATCCCACACCACCTGTATTTTCACCGGTATCATTTTCTCCAATACGTTTATAGTCTTGGGCTGTTTCTAAAGGAATGAGTTTATCTTTAGAGACAAGACAAATCTGTGAAACTTCAAAACCATCTAAGAATGTCTCAATCACAACCTTCATGTCACCAAAGATTTGTTTATGAAACAGATTGTCCAGTGCCTTCAGGGCTTCATCTTTATCTTTTGCAATGACGACGCCTTTTCCAGCACACAGACCATCTGCTTTAATGACACATGGGTAGTTGAACATTTTGAGTGCTTCTAATCCTTCTTCATAAGATGCGACAGGGACATGTTTTGCGGTTGGGATGTCATACTTTTCCATAAAATCTTTAGAGAATGCTTTTGAACTTTCAAGTTGAGAAGCTTTTTTATTGGGTCCAAATACTTTAAGATTCTCTTTTTCAAACGCGTCCACAATCCCTTCAGCTAAAGGTGCTTCAGGTCCAACGATGGTTAAATCGATGTGGTGTTCTTTTGCGAAACTCACAATCCCTTCAATATCTAAAATATCAAGCGGGATATTAGTCGCAATGTTCTCTGTACCACCATTACCTGGAATACAGTAAAGTGCATCACATCTTGGTGATTCATTGAGTTTAACACATAAGGCATGTTCACGGCCGCCTGAGCCAATTACTGCAATTTTCATGAAGACCTCCTTAGTGTTTAAAGTGTCGTGTGCCCGTAAAGACAAGCGCGATGTCATGCTTGTTGCAGGCTTCAATCACATCTGGATCTTTAAGAGAACCACCAGGTTGAATGATGGCTGAGATCCCATGTTTTGCGCAAAGTTCTACTGTATCTTCAAAGAAGAATCCATCTGAAGCAATAATACTGCCCTTTACATCTGTGAGTGATCTTTGAATGGCTTTTTCTAAAGACCAAACGCGTCTTACTTCACCATGACCTAAAGCCAAAGTCACTTCATCACCCGCAATCACAATCGCATTGGAATCAATGGTTCTGACACTACGCCAGCCAAACATTAAATCTGCCATTTCTTTGTCTGTTGGTTTTCTATTTGTGACAACTTCTAATTTTTCATAATCAAGGGCGTCTACTTCTTGAACCAAAATGCCATTCAGAACATCTTTTGTCATGGTCGGTCTTGTTTCATGTATATCTTTAATTTCAATAAGACGTAGGTTTTTCTTCTTTTGTAAGATTTCTAAAGCTTCATCGGTAAATGAAGGCGCAAGAACAATTTCTAAAAATATTTTGGAAAGTTCGCTTGCTAAATCTGCATCAACCGCTTCATTTAAAGCCACAATCCCACCAAAAATTGAGATGGGGTCGCTTTCAAAACATTTAATATATGCTTCGTTGATGGTATCTGCTGAAGCGATCCCACAAGCATTGGCATGCTTAACCGCAACCGCTGTAGGACGTGAATATAAGGCAAGTGTTTTTAAAGCACCTGTTAAGTCATTGATATTATTATAGGAAAGTTCTTTACCATGAAGTTGTGTAAAGTCTTTATTATCATATGTATCCACACGTTCATAATAAGCTGCCTTTTGGTGTGGGTTTTCACCATAACGTAAGTCTTGTTTTTTCACAAAAGTTTGTGTTAAAACTTCTGGAAATGAATCATCTAACATTTTAGAGAATGTATTTGAGATTAGTGCATCATACGCTGCTGTATGTGAAAATGCTTTATAGGCCATTTGTTTTCTAAAGTAAATGTCATCCATTTTGTTGATGACTGCATCATAATCCTCAGGATCAACCACAACACAGACATCATGATAGTTTTTAGCACAAGCGCGTAAGAGTGTGGGGCCCCCAATATCAATATTTTCAATAAGTTCTGCTTCTTCTTTATCAGATCTTAAAACTTGCTCAAATGGATAAAGATTACAGACGACTAAGGAAATATCCACAAGACCGCGTGCTTCTTTATCTTTGAGATGATCAGCATTGTCTCTTTGGTAAAGAATTGCGCCGTGAATCAGGGGGTGAAGTGTCTTCACACGACCTCCCAACATTTCCGGACTGTCTGTAATGGCTTCAACTTGAAGTACTTCCAAATTATTTTCTTCTAAAATACTATGTGTACCGCCACTCGCAATCAAACCATAGCCTTTTTCAATTAGCTTTTGCGCAAATGGCACCAAACCTTCTTTATCACTCACTGAAATCAGTGCATATTTTTTATTCATGAATACTTACCTTTCTATCTTTAACTTCAATACGTCCTTCTACAAATGCTTTCACACTTTCAACAAGACACTGATGTTCTAATTCTAATACTTTTTTTTGGATACTTTGTGCATCGTCATCTTCTACTTGAAGCCACTTTTGCATGATAATGGGTCCTTCATCGGCGCCTTCACTCACAAAATGAGTGGTACAACCTGTCACTTTAACACCATAATCAATGACAGCCTGGTGTACCTTCATGCCATAATATCCTTTCCCACAAAAACTGGGGATGAGGGATGGATGAATGTTGATGATTTTATGTTCGTATTTTCCAACCACTGATTTGGGTAAGATTTTTAAAAATCCTGCCAAAACAATCAAATCATAATTTGTATCACATAAGCTTTCTAAATCTTCAAGATGATATGTTTTGATGCCATGTTTCTCAGCACGATTTAATCCATAAACATTTTTTTTATTTGAATAAACAGAGACAATCTTAGCTTCAATCTCTTTTCTTTCACAGGCGTCAATGAGCGTCTGTAAGTTGGTGCCACTACCTGATATTAAAACCGCAATGTTCATCATAAAGTGATGCCTGTATCTTG
>CAYSBB010000057.1:2568-8058 GCA_964429205.1 uncultured Erysipelothrix sp. | reverse complement strand
CATATTGATACGATCAATTCTAAGACTGTTTTAATTGAAGATGAAGAAGCGTATTTTAAACATCTCAACGTGCTTAAAGAGGCTGTTAAAAATCATCAACGCATCATCATTCACTACATTAATTCTCAAAATGAAGCAAAAGACTATCGATTTGAACCCTATGAGTTATTTATTGTGAACAAAGTATGGTATGTGGGTGGACTCAATGAGGCATCAAATATCAGGTTTTTTAAACTGACACGTATTCAAGAAGTTGAAGTTTTAAAAGAGCATTTTCGATTCGATATCCCTTCCTCTAAAGAAATTAAAGTAAATAATTATGGCTTTAAAATAGAACCACAAAAGGTAGAAGTCTTGGTGAAAGATAATAATTATTTTAAAGAGTATGTATGGGGGAAAAATCAAGAAATTATTCAACTTGATGAGCATACTTATAAGATGCGTGTTGAGTTTTCAAATCGTTTGAGTGCCCAAGAATTCATTTTAACAGGTGGGGCTCATTTCGAAGTTTTACAACCAGAGTCACTGAGAACATGGATCCAAAATACGGCGAATTTAATCATAAATAATTATGCTTGAAAAATCGTGATAAAATCGTTACACTTATAAAACAGAAAGGATCATAAGCGTGAAAATTATGAGTTTTTCCTATGCTGCTATTTTAGCAAAAATAAATAAAGAAAGGGTTAATGATATGATAGTTATAGAAGGCGTTGTGGGTGTTGGTAAAAGTTCACTCATGCATTTACTGGGGGCACAGGGTTATGAGGAGTTTGAAGAACCTGTTGTGGATAACCCAATTTTAGATAAATTTTACTATGATCGTAAACGTTACTCATTTCCACTTCAAGTGTTCTTTTTAAATAAAAGATTTGAACACATTAAAAAGACGAATAACTTTAAAAATGCGGTCATGGACCGCAGTATTTATGGTGATGCCATCTTTGCGCGTATGCTTAATTTAAATGATGAAATGAGCGATGAAGAATTTGGGATTTATCAAGAGTTACTAGAAAATATGTTGGAGCATGTTCGTGCACCCAAACTCATGGTGTTTTTAGAAGTATCGGTGGATGAAGCCATGCGCCGTATTCAAAAAAGAGGCCGCGATTATGAATTAATCGTTGAGCGTGATTATTGGCAAAATCTCAATGATGAATATCATGATTATTTTGATCAATATAGTTTATCACCAGTTTTAAGAATTAATGTGGACAATTTAGATTTTGAAAACAATGAAGATGATAAAGCACATGTCTTGGGTTTAATTGAAGAAAAAATCAAAGAAATTGATGCTCAAAAGTAATCGAGTGCTGATGCACTCTTTTTAATGCAATAAAATAGGTAATGACGTTCAATTTATGATAGAATAATGGGGCGTAAAAGAGGTGATGCGAATGAATAAATTTGATAAATTATTTAATGTTTTTGTTGTTGTTTTAGCAGCATCTCTTTTTTTCATGAGCCAATATGTCGTTGAAGTTGTCAGTGCACAAGATGGCTACGCGATTGTTTCTTATTATGATAAAGAAATTCAACGTTTTGATTTAGAAAAAGATGCTTTCTATACAGTGCCAGGTGCATTGGGTGATGTAGTGATTGAGATTAAAGAAGGCAGTGTTCGCGTTGCAGAGGAAATCTCACCAAAACATTACTGTCAAACACAAGGTTGGGTAAAATCAACAAATACGCCAATTGTTTGTTTACCCAATGGCATTAAAATAGAACTTCAAAATAACATCACAACTGAAGAGGATATTAAGATACAATGAATCGATATAATCAAACAAAACGTCTGACAATTTTGACCATGTTATTGGCGATGGCAATCACAGTCAGCTTAATTGAATCTCAAGTAGAAATTGGCATCCCTGGTGTGCGTCTTGGCTTGGCCAACGTTTTAGGGCTGATGGCCCTTTCAATCTTTGGTGTCAAGGAAATGTTCATCCTTAACTTAATGCGCGTCTTGATCGTTGGATTGATGCGTGGGACACTGTTTTTTAGTCCAGGGTTTTGGATTAGTTTTTGCGGAACATTTTTATCTTCTACAATGGCTTTTGTAGCTTATAAAACAAAAATATTCAGTGATGTTGGGGTATCCAGTGTCTCAGCTTGTTTTCATAATATTGGACAAGTCTTATTTGTAAGTTTTTTAACACGTGCGCCAATGTTGTTATTTACTTATTTACCCTTTATGTTGCTTCTTGGAATTCCTACAGGTGTTTTAAGTGGATATGTTTTATTGAATGTAAATCAAAGGAATATCGCGTGAAAGTTAATATAGGATATGATATGATTATGCTTGTGAACAGGAGACAAACGATATGAAAATAAGAATTGATGATTTGGCTAAAATTCAAGAAACTTTAGATGCTAGAATTTTTAAGTTACATAATACAAGCCGTGAAGAAACAAGGCAAGACCGTGTGCTGGCGCTTTTAGTAGAGGCAGGCGAACTTGCGAATGAGACACGTTGCTTTAAGTACTGGAGTCTTCAAAAGCCTTCAGAAGATGCGGTAATCTTTGAGGAGTTCTCAGATATCGTACACTTTGTGCTTTCTTTAGGAATTGATATTGAATTTGATGAAAAAGAAGTTGCATATGAAACATCTTCACTTTCTTTAAATGATCAATTTCATAGGTTATTTTCAGCAATCAATGTCTTTTCAATAAGTAATACTAAAGAAGATTATAAAGAATTATTAAAGGTGGTCTTTGATTTATCCTTTGCACTTGGCATGAAAGGCGAAGATATCAGAGAAATGTATTTATATAAAAATGAAAAAAACCACCAAAGACAAGATGACAATTATTAAGGGAGGAAAAAAGAATGAGTAAGAAAAAATTACCAGAAGCATATGGCGATGTGAATTTAGAAATGCTTGCAGACTTAACACTCGCAAATGGGATTTCAGGACATGAAAAAGAAGTTGCTGGCGTGTTTAAATCATGGGTCGAAAAAAGTGTTGATCGTATTGAGTATGATAACTTAGGATCCATTGTTGCGGTTAAAGAAGGAAAAGAAAATGGTCCCAAACTAATGTTTGCTGGACACATTGATGAAATCGGATTTTTAGTAAAAAGTATTGATGAAAATGGCTACTTAAGACTGCACCCAGTGGGTGGCTGGTGGCCCCATGTGTTACCATCACAACCTGTAGTTGTCATCACAAGATGTGATAGACAATATGTTGGTGTAATTGGTTCAAAAGCACCTCATGGTTTAAAACCAGAAGTTAGAAATAAAGTCATGGATATGCAAGATTTATTTGTGGACTTGGGTGTTTCTTCAAAAGCAGAAGTTATGGATATGTTAGGTGTCCAAGTTGGAGACATGATTGTACCTAAAGCCGATTTCCATGTACTCGCAAACCCTAACTACCTGATGAGTAAAGCTTGGGATGACCGAGTCGGTGCCGCAATTGTAATTGATGTACTTCGAAACTTAAAAGGTGAAAGTACAGATGCAACCATTTATGGGGTTGGTACTGTTCAAGAAGAAGTTGGGCTTCGTGGTGCGAAAACTGCAGCACAGATGATTAATCCAGATGTTTCGATTGCACTTGATGTTACGATCGCAACAGACACACCAGGAGATGACAACCGCATTAAAATGGGTGTGGGTGCAACACTTGAAGTGATGGATGGCTCTTACATTGGTCATAAAGGACTCTTATATTATTTAGAAGATCTTGCGAAAGAATTAGAAATTGATACACAGTTTGAACTGCTTTCAGCAGGGGGTACAGATTCAGGTGAAATCCATAAAGTACATGATGGTGTTATTTCACTGACAGTTTCAATTCCAGCGCGTTACATTCACTCACATTATGGCATAATTCATAGAAAAGATTATGCAGATACTGTCACATTACTCACAGAGTTTTCTCGTCGTTTAGATGATGAAGTACTCGCAAAGCTTGTGAATAGTAAGCGAATTTAATCAAACAAAAGGGTTTTAGGCCCTTTTGTTTATTTAATTATATAAAAGTGTGTGAATAGCTAACAATTTAACTTAAAATTTTGTATAATTACAATACAAATCGAAAGGGGAGATTTGATGCTAAAAGAAGAAATATTTATTCAAAAGCCAATTCAGGAAGTATGGGACTATGTTGTGCTTGAATATGCGAAAAGTTTCAAATGCAGTCCATCACAATTGAAGGACAAAGAAATTGAATCAGTCGCAAAAACTTTTAACAATCAAGAAGTTAAAATTAAACAAAGCGTCGTAACATTTGAAGAAAACACTAAGATTGAGGTAGTTTCTGAAAATGCGAAAGATAAAGTCATTACTGGTTATACTTTAACACCAGATGAAGACGGAACTTTTTTAGCAACCTACGAACAAGGCGAGGGTAAAAATAGTTTCTTTAGATCAATGAATTATAAATTATGGACTTTACCTATTTTAAGGAATTCATCTAAGAAACGTTTGCGTCATCGCCTCGAAACTATCAAAGGGCTGATTGAAGGCACTTTTGAGTTAGAAGATTTGGTAGACTAAAGGAGAGAATTATATGTTTTATGTACAATCACCACTAAAAAGAGAATTTTTCGTGGAACTTTTAGACGGTACGACACTTGACGATGTAACATTCAAATTTGTAGAAATGAAGGGTATGAAAATATACTTTGATTATGAAGGGGACGTTGATGTAGAGCGTGCCATTCGTATCGCGAAAGATCACATTAAAACGACAGACTTAGCAACGGTATTATACTATATTGTAATGCCTGCTTAAGTTGTCTTTGAGCTTTTAAAAAAGCTCTTTTTTATTTAAGAAAGAGGTTCACTATGAAATTTGATCGATTGAGTTTGTTGCTGTTGAGTGCGGTGATATTACTGCTATTTCCGGCAGGCTATTTTATTTATGAAGATATGCAAAAAGAGCCCATCACAACAGTGTTTTATTCACCAAAAGTTAAATTAAAAGAGAAAATCACATTCTCCATTACATTGGATGAATTTGATCCTTTTGATTATTTGGATATAATTATTGATGAATCTCAATCTGAGTTTGATAAAATTTTAGAAATCAATCTAAAACTGGATAAAGCAGGAGAGCACCAAGGATATATCTCGATTATGAATGAAGACCAAATTGGTGAGAAGCGTTTCTTTTATTCTGTTATAGATGATGAAGGACCTGTTATCTCGCAAAGTGAACTCTTTGAAACAGAAGTGGGGGTGCCCATTGTTTATGAGAATTACCTCAGTGCCACAGACAATTCACTCCCAGAAGGTGAAACATTACCGGTGAAAGTGGAAGGCAAAGTTGATTTTGATACAGCAGGTGTTTATACCGTTGTGGTATCAGCGGAAGATGAATCGGGTAATCGTAGCTTTTATGAAGCAACGGTGCGTGTGAATGAGATAGAGGTTGAAGTTGTAGAACCAACGCCAACGCCAACGCCAACGCCAACGCCAACGCCAACGCCAACACCAACCCCAGATCCAACCCCACCTGAAACAGTAGAACCTGAACC
>CAYSBB010000057.1:0-2468 GCA_964429205.1 uncultured Erysipelothrix sp. | reverse complement strand
CCTGAACCTGAAGTGGAAGAAGAACCAGAAGTTGAGAACGAGGAATAATGTCTTAAAGAGACAATTTAAAGGATGTTTCATATGGAAATTAACTTCTATATGGTATACTAATTTAGAAAAGATTTTTTGGAGGAATGTATGAATACAAATCGTTATACAAATGAAGAGGAAATCAGTTTATCAGAACTGTTTGGGATTGTGAAACCTTACTTAATTCACATAGTTTTAATCTCAATCGTGTTTTCTTTATTAAGTTTTATTGTCACCAAGGCATTAATCAAGCCAGTTTATGAAAGTAGTGCAACTGTTATTGTGAATAACAGAAAAAATGAAAGTCAATCAATCACAAGTGATGAAATTAACTCAGCTAGAAACCTAGCTTCAGTATATGGAATCGTTATTAAAAGTAATGCGGTCATGGAACCTGTTGTTGAAGTCATGAATACAGATATCACAATGGATGCACTATCTAAGCAAGTTACTGTTTCATCTGTTGATAATACGCAAGTGATTAAAATATCTGTAAAAGATACAGACCCTGTTTTAGCACGTGAATATACCAATGAAATTATTAAAGTTGCACCGGACATTATCGTAGATATGGTTGAGGCGGGAAGTGTTAAAGTTGTTTCCTATCCTCAAATTTCTAACAGTCCAATTTCACCAAACACAAAAATGAATGTTTTAGTGGCTGGAATGCTTGGATTTATGTTGTCAATTGGGTTTGTGTTTGTGAGATACTTACTTGATAAGACATTTAGAAGTCCTCAAATGGTCGAAGATTATTTAGAGCTTCCAATTATTGGTGTGATTCCAAATATAGAATCCGTTTCAGGAGGTAAATAAGATGACAAGAAAAAGACAATCAAGAAATAAATCAGGTAAATCACTCTTAAATGATAATTCACCTTTTGCGTTTTCAGAAAGTTATAAATCATTACGAACAAACTTAGAATTCTCTACGTTTGATGGTGAGTTAAAAGTTATCCTACTTACAAGCTCCATTCCTGATGAAGGAAAGAGTTCTGTATCCATTAATATTGCGAAAACACTTGCTGATACAGGTAAGAAAGTACTCTTAATTGATGGTGATTTGAGATCACCATCTGTTGGACGTTATTTACGTGTAAGACGTGATGTAACTCAAGGGTTTTCAACTGTTTTATCAGGCAAAGCAAGCCTTAAAGAATCAATTTACACATATAATGCAAGTGGATTTGATGTTATGTTGTCAGGACCCATTCCACCAAACCCGGCTGAACTATTATCTAGAAATTTAACAGAACATGTACTCAATGAGTTAAAAGAACTTTATGATTATATTTTAATTGATACACCACCTGTTGGTGTTGTGAGTGATGCGACTGTACTTTCACGTTATGTTGATGGTGCGCTGTTTGTGGTAAGACACAACTCAACCAATAAAGAAGTCGCAAGAGATGCATTAAAACGCTTAAAAGCATCTAAGGTTAATGTCTTGGGTGTCGTGGTGAATGATTATGATTCATCTAAAGATTTAAATGCGGCAGTTGGATATGAATATCAATATCACTATGATCCACAATCACTTAAAGGTGATTGATCTACATAACCATTTACTTTTTGGGATGGATGATGGGGCTGATACAGTAGAAACATCTTTATCACTCTTTAACATACAAAAAGAAATGGGTGTCAATAAAGTGGTGGTCACACCGCATTACGAGCCTTCAAATGATGATTTGGAATCATTTGTAGATAAGCGTAAGCTGCATGCAAAAATGCTCCAACAAGCTTTAAAATTAGAGAATGTGGATGTTGAAGTAAAGCTTGGCGCTGAAATATTATACTCAGTAGATATGTTTGATTTAGATTTAGAAAAGCTGGTCATTGAGGGTACGGATTATCTTTTAATTGAATTTCCCACTCAAGGGTATATCAGTGATTTAAAGCGCGCTATGGCGCAATTGTTAGACCAAGGGTATTTGCCTGTATTTGCGCATATTGAACGGTATGGCTTCTTAAGAAGTGATTTGGCGCTCATGAAAGATCTTGTTGATATGGGCGTGCTCTTTCAAGTGAATGCAAAGACATTTTTAGATGCTTCACAAAAAGGCTTTATCAAAGCATGTATCAAACATAACCTCATTCATTTGGTTGCATCTGATGCACATTCAATCACAAAAAGACCTCCAAACTTAAAGAAAGCATATGATCAAATTGAAAAAGACTATGGTTTAAAAACGGTCAATTATTTCAAAGAAAATGCACAATGTGTTTATAAAAATGAAATACCTGACATTAAAGAACCCAGTGTGATTCGAACATTTTTAGGGAAATATTATTAAATTTAGAACTGAAGTTGGATCTTCAGTTCTTTTTACATGTTAGGTAATAAAAAAAGAACGTTTTATCACGTTCTAAACATAAAAAAACCTGTCATTCAACAGGTGTTAACGTTTCTTAATGGAGCGAGTGAGGAGAATCGA
>CAYSBB010000056.1:1206-8440 GCA_964429205.1 uncultured Erysipelothrix sp. | reverse complement strand
ATTGTTGTCGTTGGAATTATATCATATTTAATGTTTTTAATCATGATATTGTTTTTCTCACCCAAGACCTTACCTGCCACTGCATATTCAGAAATCTTAAAATTTAGTATTGCCTTAGATGAGTATAAACTCATGAATACAGGCTACTTTGGACTCATTGGGATTTACTTAATTGTAAGACGTATTTATCACAAACCCATGAATGTTAGAAATGCGAATTTCACCAAACTTTTAGATAGAGATACCATTCGTTTGATGAAAAGCTTGGTGGCCTCTACTGTATTTGGTGTGGCCATGGCCTTTTTATTCCCTTATGTGATTGAATCAGTGTATACGATTTTAAGGTTTATTGCATCTGATTTTACCAATCCCATGAGTTTATTTGCATATTCAGGTTTTGAGCGTCTCAGTACCCTCTTGGGCCTTGATAATATTGTGAGAAATGAAATGTGGTTTACTTCCATGGGTGGTACGTGGAACAGTTTAGAAAACATTACTTATGTGGGTGATGTGAATATTTGGGCTGCACAACTCAAAGACAGTGTTGCGGTTATTGGTGTTGGAAGTGCCGGACGATTCACAACATTTTACTATGTTATTAATATGTTTGCGATTCCCGCATACTTATTCGCATTATCATTTACTGTAACAGACAAAAAGAAAAAGAGAAAAGCAATCGTGACAGTACTCTTAGGCACTGCATTATCCATGCTAACTGGTATTACATATCCCATTGAAATTCTCTTACTCCTTACAACACCTGTGCTGTATATTTTCCACCTCTTTATGGTTGGATTTATCTCAGCCATTCTACTGGGTCTATCCATTACTTTAGGTTTCTCATACTTGGGCATCTTAAGTGCCGCAAACCCTGGAAACATTTTCGATTTAATTGCCATATCACGTAAAAATATCATCAACCAACAAGTCCTTATCATGGTCTTATTTGGTGTGATTGTTTTCTTTATATATTTCTATGTGACACGATTCTATTACAATAAAGTTGCCATTGATATCCTCAACATTGGCATTAAAGATGATGAGGTCACAAACTTTATTGAACGTATTGGTGGTTTAGACAACATCAATAGTTTCAACAGTTTACCCACAAAAGTAACCGCAAGCCTTAAAGATGAAGATAATATTAATACAGAAGGACTCCACTACCAAGGTGTCACCAAGATCATTCATGCCCGTGAAGGATTCATTCTTTCCTATGGACCAGGATCTTATATTCTACAAAAAGAAGTTAATAAACGCTTAAAAATGCATGAAGCACTGAAAGATGATGAAGATGATTCATAAAGAAAAATTAACCCCAATGTTAAAACAATATATGGAAATTAAAGAAAACACCAAAGAAGCCTTGGTGTTTTATCGCCTTGGCGATTTCTACGAGCTCTTTTTTGAAGATGCCATTACCGCATCCAAAGTCCTCGATTTAGTTTTAACATCAAGACATGCCGGTGGTGCACAAAAAGCGCCTATGTGTGGTGTCCCACACCATGCCGCAAAATCATACATTCAAAAACTGGTCACCAATGGTTATAAAGTCGCCATTGTCGAACAAGTAGAAGACCCCAAAGAAGCCAAAGGCATTGTAAGACGCGAAGTGGTCGAGATTATCACACCAGGAACGTTCATTGAACATGAAGAAATTAACACCAATGAAATTGCCGCACTTCACCAAGACTTAGTCTATGCAACCCTGGTCTTTTCAGACATCATTGAAGGCAGCCTTCGTGCCATTCGTATCATGAATGAAGCCACAGAGATTATTAAAACACTGGAACAATTTGATATTTCAGAACTTGTGGTTGATCCAAGTATTGATGAACACATGATCAACCAAATCAAAGACAAAACATCAATCTATATTTCATATGAAGCATCTTACTATGAAGACGTGAAATACAAAGATGCACAGATAGAAAAAGCACTTCAAAAACTCTTTGCGTATTTAAATTACACACAAAAGAAACCACTCAATCACTTTGGTGATGTGCTTGTTTTAAATGACCTCTCATACTTAAAGATGGACTACTCAAGTATGATGAACTTAGAACTCTTAAATCACAGTACCAATAAAGATTTATCACTCTATTCATTTTTAAATCATACACAAACCAATATTGGTGCACGTGCACTGAAAGATGCTTTAATGCGCCCCATGGTTCAAAAAGAAGCCATTCTTGAAACACAAGACCAAATTGATGTGCTCTTACAGGACATTATGCTCAAAGACACCTTAAAAACACACTTAAAAAGTACCTATGATATTCACCGCGTGATTGCACGCATGAGTACTGAGAAAAATAATGCACAAGACTTTGTGCGTTTAAAAAAGACACTTTTTGAATTCAAACAGATTCAAGATGTTGTTCCGTTTCAATTTTTAAAAGCCATTGATCCTTTAGATGTCCTTTATGAAACACTAGAAAGCACCATTCACGATGATGCACCCGTACAGCTCAAAGAAGGCCGTACTTTTAAACAAGGTGTAGATCAAGACTTAGATGAACTTTTATCCATCGCAAAAGACGGTAAGAAGTGGCTTCTTGCTTATGAAACGACGCAAAAAGAAAAGACTGGCATTAAAAACCTCAAAGTCGGTTATACACGCGCTTTTGGTTACTACATTGAAGTATCTAAAGGACAAGTGGAAAATGTATTACCTGAACATGGTTTCATCCGCAAACAAACCCTTACCAATGCAGAGCGTTATATCACAGAAGAACTTCAAGACTATGAAACAAAAGTCTTAGAAGCCAGTGATAAAATTCTAGAAATAGAAAATAAACTGATGAAAAAATTCACTGACTTTACGCTCACATACACCAAGATGATTAAAATCATTGGTGATGCGATTGGGAAACTTGATGTACTTTTTGCGCTTTCAGAAATTTCATCTTATCCAGGTTATACAAAACCAACCTTTACTGATAATCAAAACTTACTGATTGAAAACGGAAGACACCCTGTCTTAGAAAGAGAACTTTCAGATCATCAATACATCGCATCCAGTGTGACATTTGATGAAAATCAAAAACTACTCATCCTCACAGGACCCAACATGGGTGGTAAGAGTACTTACATGCGCATGCTTGCACTGAATGTAATCTTAGCGCAAATGGGATCATATGTTCCTGCAGAGAAGGCTATTTTACCCATTACAGATCAAATCTTTACCAGAATGGGTGCCAGTGATGATATTTTAATGGGACAATCTACCTTTATGGTTGAAATGATGGAAGCCCAAACTGCACTTTTTGGTGCTACGAAAAATTCACTTGTTTTATTTGATGAGATTGGACGTGGAACATCCACTTATGATGGGATGGCACTTGCACAAGCCATCTTAGAATATATGGTAAACCAAGTATCTTGTAATACGGTCTTTTCAACACACTATCATGAACTTACTGATTTAGAGAACTTGCTTGAAAAAGTAAAGAACATCCATGTTGAAGTCCATGAAGAAGATGATCATGTGACCTTTTTATATCGCGTCATTGAAGGACGCGCCAATAAGTCATATGGGATTAATGTAGCGAAATTAGCTCACTTACCAAACTCGGTCATTGAAAGGGCCAACCAAAACTTAAATGTTTTAGAAGCCCAACGACACAACATCGATATAACACAAAAACCACAAATGATTGAAACACAACCCAAAGACTATCTCAAAGTAAAAACAAAGATGAGAAACTTAGATGTGAATCAAATGACCCCCATCGAAGCCCTCATGGTTTTATCAGAAATTAAAGAAATACTGGGTGATGAAGATGAATAAAATACAAGTCATGTCATCGCATCTTGCGAATATGATTGCGGCTGGAGAAGTGGTTGAAAGACCCTCTGGCATCATTAAAGAGCTCATTGAAAATGCACTGGACGCAAACAGTACCTCTATTGAAGTACATATTGAAGAGGGAGGCATGCGCTCCATACGCGTCATTGATAATGGGGATGGTATGAATAAAGACGATCTTTTAAATGCCTTTAAAAGACACTCCACATCTAAAATATTTGACGCCAAAGATTTAAACCATATCAATACCTATGGTTTTAGAGGAGAAGCCTTACCTTCAATCGCATCTGTCAGTACCATGATTACACAAACCCATAACGGACAAGAAGGATATGAACTCATCATTGATAATGGGGTTCAAAAAAACTTTTCTGTTTTTGCGCGTAATAAAGGAACTACAGTACACGTTGAAGACTTATTCACCAAAGTTCCAGCCCGTTTAAAGTATATTAAAAACATACGATACGAAACGGCCATCATTGTGGATACAGTTCAAAAGTTTGCGATATCACGTCCTGATATTGCTTTTCGTCTTGTAGATTCAGAACGAGAAGTCTTCAGATCCTTAGGACAGGGCAGTTTAAAGAGTGTTTTCTATAGTGTGTTTGGAAAGACCCCTTCAGAAAATGCATTTCAAATTAAAGAATCAAACTTTGACTTCAAAATAGAAGGGATGTTTTCTCAACCAGAACACACCCGATCTAATAGATACCAAATTTGGCTTTACATTAATGATCGCATGATCCGTCATCCAAAAATTCAATCAGCAGTGGTTGAAGGATTCAGACGTCATATCCCAAAAGACAGATACCCTATTGGTGTTCTTAAAATAGAAGTTGATCCACAACTTGTGGATGTGAACGTACATCCATCAAAATGGGAAATCAGACTCTCAAAAGAAGAAGTCCTTGCTCAAATGGTTATTGAAGCCATTGAAAACAAGCTCACACAAAAAGTATCTGCCCCAAGAATTAAAATAGAAGAAACACAAACTTCTATGATGGATGAACTTTTAAAAAGTGAACCACAAAGTGTCAAAGAAGACACAGTTATTCCAGTTCAACACACAATAGAAGTAGCAGAAGAAAAGAAACCTATATATCTTGAAGAGAAAGTTGAAGAAATTCATGAAGAAGCACCAAAGCAATTGGAAATTAAAGATAAAGAGGTTTTAGAACCAGAAGTAACAATTCAAAAACCAAAGATCGAACCACTACAAGTCTTAGCCCAAATGAGTGGCAAGTATATCTTAGCTAAAGGCGAACAAGGCTTATATATCATTGATCAACATGCGGCCATGGAACGTGTCCGTTATGAATACTTCCAAGATAAACTCTTGGATACGGTGAGTGATGTTCAACCTTTACTCATTCCTGAAATCTTTGATGGCAGAAGAAGTTTGGTCATTCAAAGTGAAAAGGTAATCGATGCTTTTAAAGCATTTCAAATTAAAATGGATGTTTTGGATGAAGATTCCTTTGTCTTAAGAGAAAGACCAGTATGGCTTAAAGAAAAAGAACTTCATGAATTTGTGAATAAGACACTTGATTACTTAGAATCAAGTAGAACCATTCGTGAAGAAGACTTTAGAAGCTATACACTTGCGACCTTAGCATGTCACTCTTCTGTACGTTTTAATGAATACATGTCACAACTTGAAATGGAAACCTTGGTTTCACAACTACGAAACGCAAGACAACCCTTCCATTGTCCACATGGGCGCCCTACCTTTATGATCTTAGATGAAAAAGATATCTTAAAGGGGTTTTTACGATGAAAAAGATATGTGTCATTGCAGGCCTTACAGGCGCTGGTAAAACATCTGCTTCGATTGCGCTTGCGAAACTATGGAATGCAGAAATCATTTCAGCTGATTCAGTCGCTGTTTATAAAGGCATGGATATTGGCAGTGCAAAACCCACATTAAAGGAACAAGATGGCATTACACACCACTGTATTGATATTAGAACGTACGAAGAAGCTTATAGTGTGGCTGATTTTCAAAGAGAAGCCAGAAGGCTCATTAAAGAAATTCAAAATAGAGGAAAAAATGTCATCGTAGTAGGAGGGACAGGTCTTTATATTAAAGCCTTACTCTATGATTATCGTTTTGAAGACGAACCCAAAGAAGTATTAGAAAGTGATTTATCTACAGAAGACCTTTATCAAAGTCTATTAGAAAAAGATCCTGAAGCAGCACAAACACTTCATCCAAATAATCGTAAACGCATCTTAAGAGCATTGGATTCATTTGAAAAGCATGGCTTGATGCGTCATGAACTCACAGAGAATCAAAAAGATACACAAATCATTGAGGCAGAAGTCTTCTTCTTACAAGGTGATCGCGAAAAAATTTATGAACGTATTAACAGGCGTGTAGAAATGATGTTTGAAACTGGACTTGAAAAGGAAGTCAGAGATTTTTATGAAAAAGACTCAAACCTTTTTAGTTATAACAGTTTCAAATCCATTGGATATCGAGAATTTGAAAGTTATTTTAAAGATGAAATTGATAAAAAAACTTTAATTTCATTAATTCAAAGAAATACGCGACGTTTTGCGAAACGTCAAATCACATGGTTTAAACACCAACAACCTTCTATTTGGATTGATATATTTGAGAAAAATCCAGTTGAAGTGATTCAAAAACATTTAATTTAAGAAACAGCAATGCTGTTTTTTTGTTTGTGAAAAAACAAAGAAAAAGTCAAAATAAAGTGAAATATGATTGTTTTTTCACAAACTTTCATAAACTTTTGGCAATTGTGTATAATCTGTGATTATATCTCTTTTCTTTTGTAATTTAGATGTTGACTCAAATAAGTTCGAGTCCTATGATGGAGTAGCAAGAGGAGGAATTATATTTATGAAAAAAATCTTAGCAATTTTAGTTGTTGCTTTGCTAGTCTTAACAGGATGTGGTGCTAAAGACAAACCAGAAGCAAATGGTAGCGACGAAGGCACTGGAGAAGCAGGCAAAACATATAATATCGGTACAGCAGTTTATACAACAGAGTCAAGCGTAGACCCAGGTGAGGAAGACGGAAAATTTGAAGTCAACACATACTACGCAACAGTCGTAATGGACGGAGACAAATTTGTAAACGTGTATATTGATGCAGCTCAAAACTCAGTTAAATTAAATGCAGCAGGTGAACTTGTAGCATTTGAAGGAAAAGGAACTAAAAAAGAATTAGGACCTGACTACAACATGAAAACATATGGTAACGCAATTGCAGAATGGTTTGAACAAATCGAAAGTCTAGAAGACTGGATGAAAGGTCAAACATTATCAGAAATACTTTCAATGGAAACATACGAAAAAGATGAAAAACACCCTGCAGTACCTGCTGAAGAAGATCTCAAAACAAGTGTAACAATCGACGTAAGTGCATACTTAACAGTTGTTGAAAAAGCAGTTGC
>CAYSBB010000056.1:0-1106 GCA_964429205.1 uncultured Erysipelothrix sp. | reverse complement strand
ATTGCTGAGTGGGATGAGCAAATTGTAGCATTAGAAAAATATACAATTGGTAAAACAGTATCACAAGTACTTGAAACACCAAGAGAAGATGGCGTTGCTACTGAAGATCTTAAATCAAGTGTAACAATCGGTATTGATGGTTACCTCGAAGCAATCGAAAAAGCAGCAAACCAAACAACAAAACTATAAAAATAAACATTGCGGCTTCAAGCCAAATAAAAAGAGTTCAAAGCTTATTGCTTCGAACTCTTTTTTAATGCTCTTAATTGATTAGAACGCGGGATTCGTTTTAACTTCTCATAATTTTCAGCGTAAGTTTTTTCTGCTGAGTGAATATTTCCTGGGAAATAAAATTCAGTATTTTTTAAGCCATCTGGTAAATATTGAATCTTATGCCATAAATCAGAACGATCATAATCGTACATATCTTCATCATCCATCCCCACCGCATTCAGTCTTAAATACTTGGGCGTTTGATACGCATTTTTACGAATGGCACCAATGGCTCTATCAATCGCATGTTCTGCACTTTTAGATTTTGGACTCAAAGCACACTCTATGACAGCGTTACTTAAAATGATTCTTGCTTCTGGAAATCCAACTTTACGCGCCGCTTCACAGGCACTCACAACACGCGCACAAACGGCAGGGTTCGCAAGTCCTATATCTTCATAGGCAATCACCATGAGTCTACGCTCAATGGAATCCAAATCACCCACTTCAATGAGTTTCGCTAGATAATACAGTGCTGCATTCACATCACTACCACGAATGGATTTTTGAAAACCACTGAGTGTATCATGATAATGATCAGAATCTTTATCCATTGAAATATTCATGGATAGGCTCAGTTTCTTTAAATGGTCTAAAGTAATGACTTCATCTTTTGTCGCATTTAACAGTAAATCTAAAGCATTAATCGCAAAGCGCGCATCGCCATTACTTGAAGATGCGATATGTTCAAGTACCTCATCTTCCACATTTTTAGTTTTTATGATTTCAATGGCTCTTTGAAGTACCGCTTTGATTTCATCTTCACTTAAAGGTAAGAATTCAAAAAGATGCACACGAGACCTGATAGCTGGATTAATAGAAAAATATGGATT
>CAYSBB010000055.1:0-8837 GCA_964429205.1 uncultured Erysipelothrix sp. | reverse complement strand
AAAACAAATTAAGTGTGTAATCAACAATTTTATCCCTATGTTTCCCACACGAAATATGGTAAAATATAGTAGTATACAGTGGGTATTTGAGAGTTTTCCACTTATCCACAGTGCTAATAGTAATAAAGACACTTAAATATTATAAATATAACCGGGAGGAACCATGAAATTTTCTATTTATAAAAATGTATTTTTAAAGTCATTGAATTCAGTGGGTGCTGCAGCATCTGTCCATTCACCATTACCCATTCTTTCAGGGATTAAGCTCTCAGCTAAAGAAGATGGTTTATGGTTACTAGCCAGTGATACAAATATTACGATTCAAGAAAGAATTTTAATCAATGATGATTCTAAACTTGAAATTGATAAATACGGTGAAGTTGTTTTAGATTCACGTTATATATCTGAAGCAGTTAGAAAATTAGACAGTCTTTATGTTAATTTTGAAATTATAGATGGTGCCTTATGTTTAATCAGTGGTAACAATGCGGAGTATGAAATCAACGGGGTAGATGCATCAAGCTTTCCAGACATTGATTTAAGTAAGCCAAACACAACCTTTAATATGCCTGCTTACAAATTAAGAGAAGTGATCAATCAAACGGCATTTGCGAGTGCTACCAGTGAAGAGCGTCCTATTTTTACTGGGGTGAACTTTATTTTAGATGGTAATGTTTTAAATGCGGTTGCGACAAACTCTTATCGTCTTGCGAAAAAGACGGTAGAAGTTGATGTCAATGATCAATTCAATATTACAGTGCCTGCATCGAACTTAAATGAAGTTGTTAAAGCAATTGAAAGTAATGATGATGTTGAAATTGCTGTATCAAATAAAATTATTCAATTCTATATTGGCAATAAACTGATTCAATCTCGTTTGGTTGATGGTTTATTCCCAGATATCAACCGTTTAATTCCTACAGAGTTTGCGTATGAACTTACCGTCAATACATCAGATTTAATTTCTTCAATTGATCGTTCTTCATTCTTAAAGTCTGATGGATATTGGAATGTTCGTTTAGAAGCTTCGACTGAAGGCATTCATATTTCTTCAAAAGCGCAAGAAATTGGATCCTCACATGAAACATTAAGCCCCATCGATTATAAAGGGGGTCAGTTTAAGATTTCATTCAGTGGTCGTTATATGATTGAAGCTTTACGTTCATTTAGAACTGAAGTTGTGAAAGTATTATTTGTGGGTGAAATGCAAGCCTTCATCGTTGTGAATCCAAATGATGATTCTGTGATTCAGCTTGTCTTACCTGTAAGAACTTTTGACTAATATTTAAAATGATGAAACAACGCTACTTGCCCTAGCGTTGTTTTTTAATGCATTTACATACTTTTTTCGCATTTTTGTATATAAAGTGCCATAAATCTCACAATCGCCCTTAAACGCGCTTAAAACATGCTTTAACGTGATTTTTATCGGAAAATATGTTATAATAAGTGAGTTGAAAAGGGATGATATCGATGGATAAAAAAGAATATGTTATGAACTTAGGTCAGTTTTTAAAATTTGCGAATTATGTCAGTTCAGGTGGCGAAGCAAAACACTTAATTCATAGCTTTGAAATCACGGTCAATGGTGAAGAAGATAACCGCCGTGGAAGAAAACTTTACAGTGGTGATGAAGTGATAATCGATGGAGATGTTTATACCTTATCGTATGAAGATAGCATCGATTAATTTACGTAATTTTCGAAACATTGACACTTTCAGTGCATCATTTTCACCGCATTTAAATATATTTGTTGGAGAGAATGGTCAAGGAAAAACAAATATCCTTGAAGCACTCGTCTATTTATCATCGGGAAGATCATTTCGTGTGAATCAAGATAGCATTTTGATTCAACATGAAAAAGAACACGCAAAAATTGAAGCAAACTTAGATAATGACACTTCACTTTCTGTAGTGTTATCAAATCAAGGGAAATACATGATAGCCAACCAACAAAATATCGCAAAATTAAGCGATTTTATTGGTTTATGTAACGTTGTATTATTTCATCCTGATGATATTCAGTTCTATACCCAAGCCCCCAGAAAACGTCGAAGAGACATTGACTATGAGCTGGGTAAAAGCACCAAGACATATTTAGATAACTTATCCCGTATCAATCAACTCATACAAAATCGTAATGCTTTTTTAAAGCAAAATAAACAAGATGAAATATTCTTAGAAACCATGGATCAGCAAATTGCTGAGCTTTCAGAATATATCATGATTAAACGTTTGGAATTCACAAAGTTTATCAGTCATAATACAGAAAAGTATTACCAAATATTTTCTGATTCAAAAGATACCATTACTTTTGATTATGATGCCTGTATTGATTTAAATACTGACAACTATAAAAGTATGCTGATAAAGAAAATGAAAGATCATCGTCAAAGAGACTATGATTTAAAAATGACAAATATAGGGATTCATCGTGAAGACTTTATATTTAAAATCAATAAGGTAGAAGTGGTGCATACGATGTCTCAAGGTCAAAGAAGACTCTTGATGATCGCCTATAAACTGGCTGTGATTGATTGGTTTATCCAACATAACCAAGAAACACCCATCTTTTGTATGGATGATTTATTTTCAGAGCTGGATGCTTCGAAAAGAAAGATGGTTTTGGATCATTTAAATCCAAAGCTTCAAATATTCATCACCACAACAGATTTAAACTTTATTGAAACTGATAAAGAGAAAACAATCTTTGAAATAGAAAAAGGAAAGGCAAGGCACGTAACATATGAATAAAAAAGTAGAACATTCGTATACATCCGATGACATTCAAGTCTTAGAAGGTTTAGAAGCCGTACGAAAAAGACCGGGAATGTATATTGGATCCACATCCTCAAGAGGGCTCCACCATTTAGTTTGGGAAATCGTCGATAACGCAATTGATGAGGCACTGGCAGGATATGCTGATGAGATTACCGTTACTTTAGAAAAAGATAACGTCATCAGTGTTGAAGACAATGGTCGTGGTGTCCCTGTAGGCATTCATGAGAAAACAGGGAAGTCAACAGCCGAAACAATTTTTACTATCCTTCATGCCGGTGGTAAATTTGGTGGTGGCGCGTATAAGGTTTCAGGTGGACTTCATGGTGTTGGGGGTGCAGCCGTTAACGCACTTTCTGAATTCATGGAAGTCAGTGTTTATCGTGATGGTAAAGCCTATTACTTACGTTTTGAAAACGGTGGTAATGTAGCTGTTCCTCTTGAAGAAGTGGGGACTGCAGAACATCAAGGAACCACGGTTCGTTTCAAACCTGATATTTTAATCTTTACAGAAGGCATTGAATTTCAACATGATATCTTAAGAGATCGCCTCAGACAATTGGCATTTTTAAATAAAGACATCAAAATTAATTTTGTCGATGAGAACTTAGAAGGTGACAATAAAGTCCAAGTTTTCCATTATGAAGGCGGAATTAAAGAATATGTTGAATTTATCAATAAAAATAAAAATCCAATCCATGAAGAAATTCTTTATGGAGAAGAGGAAGAAGAAGACATTATTGTAGAAATTGCGATGCAATATAATGATGGTTTCGCATCAGGTCTTTATTCTTTCTGTAACAACATTAATACACAAGAAGGGGGAACCCATGAAGATGGTTTCCGTTTGGCCCTGACCCGTGTGATTAATAACTATGCAAGAGAACATAACTTACTGAAAAAAGAAGATGACAACTTCCAAGGGGACGATGTTAGAGAAGGACTCACTGCGATTCTTTCAGTGAAACACCCTGATCCTCAATATGAAGGCCAAACAAAAACGAAACTGGGTAACTCAGAAGTACGCCGTATCGTTTCTAGTGCCTTTGGAACGATTTTCGAACGCTACCTACTGGAACACCCAGATGCAGCGAAAATCATCGTAGATAAGGCTGTAATTGCCTCTAAAGCGCGTGTTGCAGCTAAGAATGCCCGTGAATTAACGCGAAGAAAAGGTGCTTTAGAAATTTCATCACTCCCTGGAAAACTTGCAGATTGCTCCAGCCGTGATGCCAAAGAAAGTGAAATCTTCATTGTGGAAGGGGACTCTGCGGGTGGGAGTGCCAAACAAGGGCGTGACTCAAGAATCCAAGCGATTTTACCTCTAAGAGGTAAGATTTTAAACGTAGAAAAAGCAAGACTTCACCGTATCTTTGATAACAGTGAAATCCGTATGATGTTTACCGCTTTTGGTACAGGGATTGCGGATGAAATGGATCTAGAGAAACTCAGATATCATAAAATTGTCATCATGACGGATGCGGACGTTGATGGGGCACATATTCGTACCCTACTCCTTACATTCTTCTACCGTTTCTTAAGACCCTTGATCGAACAAGGTCACATTTATATTGCACAACCCCCACTTTATAAAATATCTCGAGGCAGAAAAGAAGATTATGCCTATGATGATGAAGAATTAGAACTATTAAAAGAAGAATATGGCGAACGCTATGACATTCAACGTTATAAAGGTCTTGGTGAAATGAATCCTGAACAACTTTGGGATACAACCATGAACCCTGAAACACGTGTCTTAATTCAAGTTCAAATTGAAGATGCCATGGCAGCCGATGAAATTTTTGAAACGTTAATGGGTGATGAAGTTGCCCCAAGACGTGAATTTATCTTAGAAAACGCTCAGTTTGTTACTGATTTAGACTATTAGGAGGCAGTATGGATTTTAGTAATAGAGATCGAATTAAACCCATAAATATTGCGGATGAAATGAAAAAATCATTCATTTCTTACTCAATGTCTGTTATTGTATCTCGTGCACTTCCTGATGTTCGAGACGGATTAAAACCCGTACATAGACGTATTTTATATGCCATGTATGATTTGGGAATTACATCAGACAAATCATATAAAAAATCAGCAAGAATCGTTGGGGATGTACTGGGTAAGTATCACCCCCATGGTGACTTATCAGTTTATGATGCAATGGTAAGAATGTCACAAGACTTCTCATATCGTTATATGCTTGTGGATGGTCATGGAAACTTTGGTTCCATCGATGGTGATGGGGCTGCGGCCATGCGTTATACGGAAGCCCGTATGTCAAAATTATCCATGGAAATCTTAAGAGATATCCGTAAAGAAACCGTTGATTTTGAACCAAACTACTCAGAAGAAGAACAAGAACCAACTGTCATGCCTGCACGTTTCCCAAACTTACTTGTGAACGGTGCATCAGGGATTGCGGTTGGGATGGCTACAAACATTCCACCTCATAACTTAAATGAAGTGATCAATGGCCTCATTGCATATATTGACAATCGTGACATCAGTGTTATGGAACTTATGGAAGAATATATCCATGGTCCTGACTTTCCTACAGGTGCTTATATCTTAGGAAGATCAGGCATCAAATCAGCCTATGAAACAGGTCGTGGATCTGTGGTTATGCGTGCTAAAGTGGATACACAAGAAATGAAAAATGGTCGCTTTAGACTCGTTGTGACAGAGATTCCTTATCAAGTGAATAAGGCAAGACTTATTGAAAGAATTGCTGAACTTGTCCGTGAAAAAGAAATCGAAGGGATTACTGATTTACGTGATGAATCAAACCGTGAAGGGATTAAAGTCGTCATTGAACTGAGACGTGATGTTCAACCAGAAGTGATTTTAAATCAACTGTATAGAATGACTGCTTTACAATCAACATTTGGTGTCAACATGCTTGCTTTAGTGAACCGTGAACCAAAACTCATGGGAATCTTAGAAGTCATGGATCATTATCTCAATCACCAAATTGAAATTATTGAAAGACGTACCCGTTTTGACTTAAATCGTGCAGAAGCAAGAGCCCATATCTTACAAGGACTCATGATTGCCCTTGATCATATTGATGAAATCATTCGTATTATCAGAAGCAGTCAAAATGATGCTGAAATCACCAAAAAATTCATTGAACGCTTTGGATTGAGTGAAGTTCAATGTAAAGCCATCTTAGATATGGCCTTAAGACGTTTATCAGGTTTAGAACGTGAAAAAATTGAAAATGAATTTAATGAACTTCAAGTTGTCATTGATGATTTAAAAGACATTTTAGAAAATCACAGCCGTGTACTTGATATTATTAAAGAAGAAATGTTAGTAATTAAGGATAAATACGGTGATGATCGTCGATCAGAGATCATTGAAGCGGATATCGACATGCTGGATGAAGATTTAATTCCAGTTGAAGATATTGTAGTGGCTTTAACCGCCAATGGTTATATTAAACGAACATCAGTTGAATCCTTTAATGTTCAAAATAGAGGTGGACGCGGTGTCAAAGGAATGGCGACCTATGAAGAAGATTATGTTGATCAATTCATATCCATGTCAACCCATGATTACCTCATGTGCTTCACCAATACAGGACGCGTATTTAGAATGCGCGGGTTCAATATCCCAAGTGCTTCAAGAACTGCACGTGGTATTCCTGTAGTAAACTTACTCAACTTAAATGAAAATGAAAATATTCGAACCATCGTCGGTGTCAGCCGTGATGATGAAGAAAGTAAATATGCATTCTTCGTCACAAAGAATGGTATTGTAAAACGTGTTGCACTTGAAGAGTTTGATTCAATCAGACAAACAGGTAAAATTGCGATTACACTGAAAGATGATGACGAACTGGTGTCTGTAAGACGTACAACCGGTGACAATGAAATTTTCATTGGTGGAAAAAATGGTAAAGCCATTCGATTCCACGAAGAAGAAGTACGTGTCATGGGACGTAGTGCCTCAGGTGTTCGTGGATTCAATGTCGATGGATCAGAAGTGGTCGGTGTTGCGACAGACCGTGATGGAGACTACATCTTAGCCATTACAGAAAATGGTTATGGTAAACGAACCAGAATGGAAGACTACCGTCTCACTAAACGTGGTGCCAAAGGTGTCATCACCATTAACATCACAGATAAGAATGGAGACCTTGTTGCTTTAAGAGCCGTTGATGGATCTGAAGAAACACTCATCATCACCAATGATGGTACCGTCATTCGCTTCAATGTTGAAGATGTTGGTGTCTATGGCAGAAATGCAATGGGCGTGAAACTCATCAACGTTCGTGATGAAACCAAAGTTACTTCCGTCGCTTTATTCAGAGATTCTGAATGTGATGAAGACTGTGAAGAAACTGAAGCAGTCGAAGAAACAGAATAGAATATAGGGTAAATTTGGAAAATTCAAAATTTACCCTTTTTTAATGCATTAAATTTTAAAGACTAAAACACCCATAAAACCCACTATACAGTGACTTTTAATAACTTTTTACTCATTTAAACGACCCTCTCATTCGCAAAATTAACTTTCAAGCTCAATAACAACCTTGTTTGTTTAATGTAATTTTTAGTAAAATTCATGAATTTTATAAAATCTTCAAAATAATTCAACAAATGTCAAAAAAATACAAAAAAAATAGTGTCCATACTAAATGGACACTATTTGACCTCTAATCTAAATATTCAATTTCTATCATGTTGACATCATCGACTGTGAATTCTTTTTTAGCATCTTGAGAATAGTAAGCTGCCAATTCTTCAAAGAATGGTTTGGGGTCAATGACGACTTCAGGCGCAAAGACACCCGTCTTTTTAATTTTTCCTTTACCCATCATATAGGTTCCAATCGCTTGGCCTGAATTGTTATAGGCGTTACTATCATGGATTCCCATTTGAACGCGTGATGTGACTCTTACATTCTTATCATCTTTGATGCCTTCTACGATGACCGCTTGACCACCCCATACACCACGGTCTTGCCAAATGTTTGTTCCTACAAATAAATCTTTCTCGATTGGTTTGGGTGGATACAGTGCATCTTCATGGCCCCGTGCTTCTTTTCTTAATTTCTTCATAACAGGGGGCATGATAGATCCAAGACATGCACAGAAATCTTTAATGTCTAAATACTTCGCAAGGGTTACTGGCTCTGCATGACCAATGTAATATGATTCAGCACGACCCAGTGGTGCATCAAAGTCAACCCACTCACCATGTTCCACTGCATCGATTTCATCCCACTTACCATCTTTCCAAATGGGTACTTTACCGCTTGCGACATGGATTAAGTGTGTCCAAGCTGCTTCGGATATCATCTGATCACCAATATTTTCTAAGTAGGTGCCTTTTGCGAGCGCCTCATCAGGCGTTGTGATGGCCCATGCAACTTTCATTGAATGACACTCATCTACCATGTCATACAGCTGTTTCGCTTGTACATTGGAGATGCCCGGTGTTGTTCCCATACAGATGAGGGCACTGACACCATTTTCTTTAGCTTTTTCATTTAAAGCCATTAAATCGATTGCTGCATCATGATCATCACAAACATCTACATAGTTAACACCTGCATCAATGATGGTTTCTAAAATAGGAACCCCAAATTTAGTAAATGGACCCACACAGTTTAAAACCACATCATAGTTTTTAACTTCGTTTGTGAGTGCCTCTTTATCCAAAGCATCTAAATACTTGGTTTCTATTTTGGGCGATTTCAAACGATCAGCCACCGCATTAACTGCGTCCATATTAATGTCCGTCAAGACGATTTTTGATACATCGTCATATCGCATCAGATAACTTGCGCCACCCATAGCCATGGTTCCAGCGCCACCTAAAATAAGAACTTTCATAGTTGATTCCTCCTAAGCTTATGTTAGCATGCTTAAATTAACTTTTTAACTAACTATGAGAAAGAATTCACAAAGTATATAAAATTATTACAATATATAGCCTAAAATGATCTCAAATGTGAATTGTGTTCATTATTTCACAGAACCATCTTTCAATTTAAATTTTGAATCTAAATAATTTATGTTAGAACATAATCAGGTAAGCGGTTACAA
>CAYSBB010000054.1:0-8868 GCA_964429205.1 uncultured Erysipelothrix sp. | reverse complement strand
TTGAAAAAGCCCTTCGCTAAATTTTAGCGAAAGGCTTTTTTATTTGTATTATTGTAAACGATATTTTTTATTTTCAATCTCTTCAAGTGCCAATTCCACGAATGCTTGAATGGATACAGAATGTTGATTTGTTTGACCATAACGTCTGATGTTTACAGTTCTTCCCTCAACTTCTTTATCTCCAACGATCAGTTGTAGTGGTGTTTTAGCCTTTTGAGCTTCACGTAAACGGTAGCCTAACTTCTCATTACGGCCATCTACATTCACACGGATACCTTTTTTACGTAAGATATCTGCTACTTCTTCACTATACTCTAAATGGTATTCAGAGTTAACAGGAATGATGGTGACTTGTTTTGGTGACATCCAAAGTGGGAATGCACCTGCGAAGTGTTCAATTAAGATTCCAATGAAGCGTTCAACTGAACCAAAAATCACGCGGTGTAACATAATGGGTTGTACTTTATTGCCATGATCATCAATATATGAGATATCAAAGCGCTCTGGTAAGTTCATATCTAATTGAACAGTACCACATTGCCATGTTCTATTGAGTGAGTCACGGACTTTAAAGTCAAGTTTTGGACCATAGAAGGCGCCATCACCTTCGTTAATCTCAAATGACTTCCCTGCTTTTTCACATGCATTTTTAAGTGCTTGTTCTGATTCATCCCAAATTTCAATAGTTCCAATGAAGTCTTTTTCAGGACGTGTTGAAAGTTCAATGTCATAAGTCAAACCAAATACTGAATAGACTTCATCCAAGAAATCAATGATTTCAAGGACTTCATCTTCAATTTGATTTTGTGTTACATAGATATGCGCATCATCTTGTGTAAAGGCGCGCACTCTAAAGAGTCCATTTAAGGCACCACTGGCTTCATGACGATGTACATGACCCAGTTCTGCCATTCTGAGTGGTAAATCACGGTAGGAATATAACTTGTGTTTATAAGCCAAGATACTTCCAGGACAGTTCATGGGTTTAACCGCAAATTCACGATCATCAATTTTTGAAATATACATGTTGTCTTTATAGTTATCCCAGTGACCTGATGTTTCCCAAAGCTCTTTTGATAACATGGCTGGTGTTTCCACAAACTCATACCCACGTTTAAGGTGTACTTTTTTCCAGTAATCAAGTAAAAGGTCTTTTAAGATAACACCATCCGCAAGCCAAAATGGAAATCCAGGTCCATATTCACTGAACATAAATAAATCCAGTTCACGACCCAACTTCTTGTGATCACGTGCTTTGGCAGCTTCTAACCAGTCTAAGTAAGCTTGTAGATCTTCTTTAGTATCAAAACTGATACCATAAATTCTTTGAAGCATTTTATTGTTTTTATCTGCTTTCCAGTAAGCTCCGGATACTTTTAAGAGTTTAAAGTTTTTAACTTCTTTTGTGCTTTCAACATGGGGTCCACGACATAAGTCCACAAACTCACCTTGACGATATGCACTGATGGTCACATCATCGTCTGATAAGTTATTAGTAATTAAGTCAATTTTATAAGGATCATCCGCAAAAAGTTCTAAAGCTTCATCTTTTGTGAGTTCTTCTCTAACAATATATTTTGCTTCTTTAGAGATTTTTTTCATTTCTCTTTCAATTTTAGGGAAATCATCTTCAGTTAAAACCTTATCCCCTAAATCAACATCATAATAAAAACCATCTTCAATAACAGGCCCAACCCAAAATTTTGCTTCTGGATATAAACGTTTGATGGCTTGAGCCATCACGTGAGCACTGGAGTGATTTAAAACACTCAATCTTTCATTCTCTTTAATGTTTAACATACTTTCAGCTCCTTTTAAACATAAAAAAACCACGATCATCTAAGGACGAATTATCGCGGTACCACCTTAGTTCACAAATATTGTGCACTCTATTTTTCATTAACGCTGAAATCACGGAGTTATTTCGATAACTCACTCAAAGGTGGTAATCATAAGTTACATCTAGAAGTTTTCACCAACCACTTCTCTCTCTAAATCTGTAAGTTTAAGATCTTGTCCTTGTCTTCGTTTATAGATATATTATACAATCACAAGATTAAAAATCAAGTAAAAAGAAAAGATGATTCATCATTTCGACAAATCATCTCATTCATTTTAAATTAATTACTACTCTCATCTTCATCTTCGACTTGAATATCATCTTCTTTGACTTCAAGGGCTAATTCTTTATCAGCACGTGCAGAGCATGTTTTACATAGTTCAGTAATATTCTTATATTCATAGGCTGCAGGAATGGTTCCTTGGAAAATCTCTACCGTACCATCACGGTTGATATGATGACAATCTTCATATAAATGATATACCTTACCATATTTGGTCCAGTAAACTTCATAGTTATCACCATGGAGTGATTCAGCCAGTGCAATTTCTTCTGCGAATTGTTCTTGTGAAACGGGGTTTCTATCCAATCCCGCAAAACCCGTAATGGCCAATGCCACAACCGCAACGGCAGTGATGATACCTTTATCTTTGCCTTCCATTTCATCATTACGTATCACAAGAATGATTAAAGGTAAAAAGGCAACTACAGCTAAAATAAGTCCCAGTTGATTTTGCACAAAAAATTTAAACTTATTCGCTTCAGATGCAGGATCTAAACGGTTCGCTTTCTGCCATTGCACTGATCCACCAATGGATAAGACAGCCATCACAACTAAGATCCCCACCAATAAAACAACATTGATTTCAGGTTTTTTTAATTGAAAGATTCCAAAAACTTCAAGTCCTATTGCGACTGCCCAAAGTAAAAGCGCAATCAGTCTTAAGTTTGTGGCTTTCTTTTTACTCTCTTCTGTTGGCTTAAAAGTTTTCTTAGGGACCTTTACGTCTTCAGAAGCTTCTACGCGTGTTATTTTCTTTTTTGTCATAGACATCTTCTCCTTATTTCTTAATTTAAGAATATCACCCTTTATAAGCGTTTTCAAGAAAAGAGTATGTAAGAAAAAAGAGCCGACTTCTAAAAGACAGCTCAAATTTAATCATTTTCAGTTTTATTTCGAATTTCATTTAACATATCGAGTTCTTCTTTACTGAGTGTTCTTCCCTTTAATAAATCAGGACGATATTGATATGTTTTTTCTAAAGAAGAATAAAGTCGAAATTTACGAACATTTTCATGATGCCCACTTAACAAGACTTCTGGCACTTCTTTGCCTCTGAATTCTCGTGGTTTTGTGTAGTGTGCATATTCTAAGAGCCCATCACTGAATGAATCATCTTCATGTGACTCTTTTGTGATGACGCCATTAACCAAACGAATCACAGCATCAGAAATAGCCATGGCGGCGATTTCACCACCTGTTAAGACATAATCACCAATAGAAATCTCTAAGTCGACATAATCACGAATTCTCTCATCAAAGCCTTCATAATGACCACAGACTAAAATCAAATGTTTAACATTTGAGGCAAGGTCATACGCAATGTCTTGTTTGAATGTTTTTCCTTGAGGTGTCATCATGACAACCAAAGAATCTTCTGTTCTGGTACTTTCAATTGCATCTACAACAGGCTGTGCTAAAAGAACAAGGCCAGCACCGCCACCATAAGGATAATCATCCACACGGTTGTGTTTGTCTTGAGTAAACGTGCGCATATCAACCAGTTCAATACTGACAAGATTTTTCATAATGGCTTTATTGATGATGGATGTTTCAATAAACCCTTTGAACATATCAGGGAAAAGCGTTAAGATAGAGATTTTCAAAAGAGCCCCTCCATAAAACGAATTTTAATTTCTTTATCGTCTAATGATACTGAATCAATAAACCTTTCAACAAATGGAATTAAAATATCATCACTTTGCGTTTTAATCCTAAGCACGGGGTGTGCTGGCATATCCATCACTTCTTTTACAGTGCCCAAAAGCTTTTCATCATCATAAACTTCACAGCCCACTAAATCCACAAAGTAATACTCATCTTCTTCTAAATCATGCATGGTCTCACGGTCGATTTGAATTTCAGCACGGTGAAAAAACTCAACATCATTTAAATTATCGAGTCCTTCAAATTTAACCAATAAAGAACCTTGGTGATTCCTGATTGATTCAATGACCAATGATTTAACTTCTTGATTTAAAACCAATTCGATGGTTTCACCCACTTGATAGCGTTCCTCCACAAAATCAGTTGTTGGTTTGATTTTAACCTCACCTTTAATACCGAATGGTTTTTGAACAAATCCAATTTTTACCTTCATAACCCTCACCTTTAAAAAAGGATGCAAAATGCATCCTAGTATGATTCAAAATTTATTGAAATCTTTTTGTTGTAGACGCGTGATCCAATCATCATGGTTTGACGAATGGCTTGAGCCATTGAACCTTGACGACCGATTAAACGTGCAATATCTGCATTTTCAGCATAAACATTAAGAAGAATTTCATCTTCGTTTAAGCTGTCTAGTTGTTGAACTTTTAAACTGTCTTTATTTTCGACCATGGGTTCAACTAAATCGTATAGAACTTCTTCAATATTTTTCATTGATTATTTCTTCGACTTTTCTTCGTGGAAACGTTTCATTAATCCTTCATTTGAAAGAAGTGTACGAACTGTGTCTGATGGTTGTGCACCAACATTGAGCCATTTCATTGCGAGTTCTTCATTGATCTCAACAGCTGATGTTAGTGGGTTGTAGTTTCCAATAATTTCAATAAAGCGACCATCTCTAGGTGCGCGTGAATCTGCTGCTACAATACGGTAGAATGGATTTTTCTTACTTCCCATTCTTCTTAAACGTAGTTTTACTGCCATTTGGGTTCCTCCTTTTTATCAATTTGCTTTTAAATTATAACACAACTGCATGAGGTGTCAAGTACTTTTACTTAACACCTTTAGGTTTGTAGAATGATCGGTTCTCTAACGCAAATTCTCTGGGTGAAAAATTGCCACCATCGACATCTTTTAAGAGCTTATCAAACATATTCATGCGCGCATCAACATTGTCTAAGAAGTTTAAAATCTCTGCTTCTACAACCATGGGTTTGACAGGTGATCCAAATTCAAGTTGCCCATGATGTGATAAGACAAGGTGTCTTAAAAGTAAACTTTCTTCTGTATCTAATAAATCTAAATCTTTAATGATGTCATACAAATGCGCATGCATCATTGAGATGTGTCCCAGAAGTTTTCCTTGTGCAGTGTATTGACTTAAGATGGCTTGATCATATTCATCAATTTTAGCTAAGTCATGAATCAAGACACCTGAAAGCAGTAAATCAAGATCAATTTCAGGATAAATCTCTTTCATGGATACCGCAAGCTGTGCCATCCCATAGACATGTGTCGCAAGCCCACCCACAAAATCATGGTGATTTCTTGTGGCTGCAGGATAAAGATAGAAATCTTCTCCATAATGATCCAATGCTTTTTCTACAATAATTTGATAAATAGGATTTTTAATCATTTGAACGTAACCAGTGATTTTTTCTTTTAAGAATTCTTTTGAGTAAGCAGAAGCCACCACGAATTCTTCTAAATCAAAGGTCTTTTCAAATGTAATATTATGGACACGTACTTGTAAGTTTTGACGATATAAAAGCACATCACACTTCACAAGCCCAATCACACCACTTTTAATCAGCTTTTCAGCATCAGGTTTAACATCCCACCATTTCCCTTCAATGGTCCCTGTACTGTCTTGGAATGTTATTGATAAATAAGGGGCACCATTTTGTGTGACACCTTTTGTGACATTATTAATCAGTAGTGGTGTTTCCACTTGCATCCCATTTTCAAAATCTTTAATTTTTAAACTCATCTAAATCCTCCATTGCATTTTTAATCATTTCATATGAATATCCTTTTGATAGTAAGTGGTTGGTTAGTTTTGTTTTTAATTCAAAACCTTGAAACCTTTTTTGATATCTTTGAATACTTTGTTTCATCACTTTCTTTAAATTATGCATTTCATCTTCTTGATCAAAAGCATAATCCAATTGATCAATGATTTGATCACATACATTAAATTCAAAACCTTGACGCGCAAGGTGTGCTTTTAGCTTTTGTATTTTTTGACTGTTTGATCCTTGATGGGTGCGTTTCATAAAACTTTCTGCCCGTAAAACACCCCTTTGAATATATTCATCACGATCTTCTTCTGATAAATAGTTTTCTACTTCAATGACATCGAGCCCTCTTTTTTTAAGGTCTTGAAGGATCCACCCATTTCCTTTACGTTGATATCTTAAGTAAGATACTTTTTCTTCAAGATATCTATCATCATCAACCAGTCTTTTTGTTTCAAACTCATCTAAAATAGCGATTAAATCTTCTGGATCTATTTCTACTTTATCATTAATATAAGATGTCAGTTCAAAACGAGTATAGTCTCTTTGTGAGAGTCTTCTTAAAAGAAGACTTCTTGCTTTTTTTATATTTGATTGTGTCATCTAACTAGCCTCCTTTACAAGATGCTTAAATTAAAACAACCTCTTCTACTTTATCTACTTCTTTTAAATGGACTTTTACTTGTTCGTTGATGGATGTTGGGACATTCTTTCCAACAATATCAGCACGAATGGGTAATTCACGATGCCCTCTATCAACAAGTACCGCCAGTTGTATTTCTTTAGGACGCCCATTAAAAACAATCCCATCCATTGCGGCTCTTACTGTACGACCATTGAAAAGAACATCATCCACAATCACAACCACTCGATCTTGAACAGATATAGGGAGTTTGAAAGGTTGATCTTTTGCGGGTTTATCATCACGCCAATAGCTAACATCAAGTGAAGCCACTGGAACAGATTCTTTCCCTATTTTTTCTAATATTTTCGCAATTCTAAAAGCCAAATTGGCGCCTCTTGTTTCAATCCCAAGAAGCACAACCTTATCAAGGCCCTTATTGCGCTCGATTATTTCATGTGACATTCTTACAAGAGATCGGTTCATTGCATTTTCATCCATTATGATTTTCATAAAAAACACCTCTTGTTCAATTATAACAAACACACACTTAAAATGATACATCACACTACTGTTTTCAAAAGAATCATAGACGCTTTGACCCAACTTCACTTGCATGATACGATAAGGCAAAGAAAGAGGTATTTGTATATGAGAGTGATTCATGCAAATAAGGTTATTTACAAGTTTAAACATGATTTAGAGCCGATTGACACGATTAAAGATGGAGAAAAAGTTTCCATCCATACCAATGATTGTTTCTTCCAACAAGTTGAAACACAAGATGACTTGGTTTCAGAAATTGACTTTGGACAAGTCAACCCTGCCAACGGGCCATTTTTTATTGAAAACGCAGAAATTGGCGATGTCTTAAAAGTTGAAATTTTGGATATTCGTGTTGCAGATCAAGGTTCTATTGTGGTGTTACCAGGAGGTGGCGCATTGGGTAATAAGGTGTCTAAGCCACTTACGAGAATTGTGCCGATTGAAGATGGCCAAGTAAACTTCTTAGGACTGAAAAAAGATATTGATCCCATGATTGGTGTGATTGGGGTATCACCTGGAGAAGACCAAGAAGGTGTTGTTACAGGAACACCTGGTAATCATGGTGGCAATATGGATACAACAGACGTACGAAAAGGCGCAACCCTTTACTTCCCGGTTCGTGAAAAAGGGGCATTACTTGCACTGGGTGATTGTCATGCGATTATGGGTGATGGTGAACTGTGTATTTCAGGACTTGAAATTCAAGCAGATGTTGATTTGAAAATCAGTGTTGTTAAGAATGTTTCCATTAACTGGCCACTGATTGAAAATGACACACAAGTCATGGTCGTAGCGTCTGAAGACACATTAGATGATGCGGTGAAAAGTGCAGGATATGAGATTACAGACTTTATTCAAAAAGCACATGACATCTTATGGGAAGAAGCATATATGTTTAATTCTCTTTTCGTTGACTACAAGATTTCTCAAGTGGTCAACCCCAAAAAGACTGTCAGGGCCGTTGTTGATAAAGACCTACTACCCATCTCAAAAATATTATCTCAATAACAATAAAACGCAATCGGTGTGATTGCGTTTTTTAATGCTTAAATATTCAAAATTACAATTTCAGGTTTTGCGAAAAATCTAAGTGGTAAGAAAAAGACCGCGCCCCCCAAACCACTTGAGACATAGATCTTATGCCCTTCTCGATCCACTAGGCCATATCGATACCTTTGACCATATCTTGATGGTAGTATCGGTGCATATTTTCCAAATAGCGTCACTTGCCCACCATGTAGATGGCCAGCTAAGGCAATATCAAACTGATGTTTTTTAATATATGTCTCAAAATCATCAGGTTCATGAATTAAAAGTAAGTTATAGGCATCTTGATTAAATTTTGGAAGCTTTGGCTTCCCTACCCTTAAATCATCCAATCCAATAATGTTTAAATCTTTAAAAGTAAGTGTTTCATTAACTAAAAGTTGAATACCTGAAGTAATACATTTTTCAATGACTGTCTCTTTATCTTTATAGTCATGGTTTCCCAAGACAGCAATTTTAGGTGCTTTGATATCTTTGAGATAATCAAAGACAGGATATTCTTTTCGTTTTTTATGGATGAAATCCCCACCCAATAAAACCAAATCAGGGTTTTCTTTATTAATCATCTTAATCAATTTCTTCATGAGTCTGTGTTGAAATAGAAAAGAAGTGATGTCATATTGAATGTCGGATATGTAGAGTATTTTTAATCCCAGGTTTTCTTCAACATTAAAATCTTTACTTGTTAGATGTTTCTTCTGAATTGCACGGTATTCATAAAGTGCATAAACAAAACATATAAATACCAGTAACATTAAAATTATCATTATTTCACGCACCTTTCTGATTAAAAAAAACCACATGAAGTGGCTTGGTTTATTTATTTTGGCAGGGGTAGTAGGAA
>CAYSBB010000053.1:0-9118 GCA_964429205.1 uncultured Erysipelothrix sp. | reverse complement strand
TTGGTGCACCCATTGTGTTAAACCCAATCTTAATTATTCCATTTATTACAGCACCTATGGTCATGGCTGTTATTGCCTGGGTCGCAACACAAGCAGGTCTTGTAAACCGCGTTGTTGTAACTGCACCATGGACACTCCCTGGACCTATTGGAGCATTCCTTGCAACCAATGACTGGCGTGCAGCTGTCTTAAGTGTCATCCTTATTCTCATTTCCTTTGCAATCTATTATCCATTCTTTAGAATTTACGATAATAACCTACTCAAAGAAGAACAAGGACAATAATCTGTCATATGGGGTTTTACAAAACGTAAAACCCCATTTATAATTTATACTAAGGAGGATACGCATGAATCGAAAACTCGGAATTTCAATCTATCCAGATAAATCAAACATTGAAGAAATGAAAGCTTATATTGAAAAAACTTCAAAATACGGTTTTGAACGCATTTTTTCATGTCTTTTATCTGTCAACAAACCCAAAGAAATTATCAAAGAAGAATTCTTAGAAATTAACACCTACGCCAAAAGCTTAGGCTTTGAAGTCATTGTAGATGTCAGTCCACGCGTCTTTGGAGAACTTGATATCTCCTACCAAGACCTCTCATTTTTTAAAGACATCAATGCAGATGGCATCAGACTTGATGTTGGGTATACAGGAAGTGAAGAAAGTCTCATGACCTTTAACCCAGAAGACTTAAAAATAGAAATCAATATGAGTAATGATACACATTACATTGATACGGTCATGGATTATCAACCCAATAGATACAACCTAATTGGATGTCATAACTTCTATCCCCATAACTATGCAGGACTTACTTTAGACCACTTCTTAAAAACATCTGAAAACTTCAGAAAACATGGTCTTAGAACCGCTGCCTTTATCTCAAGTCAAGTAGATGGTGCATTTGGACCTTGGCCTGCAACTGAAGGCTTACCCACTTTAGAAATGCATAGAAACCTACCCATTGATGTACAACTCAAACATATGATCTCAATGAATGCAGTCGATGATATCATCATCTCAAACTGCTACCCCAGTGATGAAGAGTTAGAAGCAATCGCAAAAGTAAACTTAGATCTACTCAACTTCAAAGTAGAACTCATTGATGATCTACCAGAAATAGAAGAAAACATTGTTTATGGATTCTTACATTTTAACCGTGGCGATACCAATGGCTATATGGTCAGATCGACCCAATCACGTGTCAAATACAAAGGACACAACTTTGAAGTCTTCAATGCACCTGATACACTCAAGCGCGGTGATATCATCATTGAATCAAGTCTCTATGGACACTATGCAGGAGAACTTCAAATTGTAAAACAAGATATGAAAAACTCCGGTAAATCAAATGTTGTGGGAAAAATCGTAGATGAAGAACGCTTCCTCATTGATACACTCAAGCCATGGCAAAAATTCAGACTCACAAAATAACCCTAGGCATTGACGCAGGTGGTACCCACACACGCTTTGTCTTGATGGATGAAAACGGACAAATCATCCATCAAGAGAAAAGTGCATCAATCCATTTCATGAAAGTTGGCTATGAAGGCATCACAAAGGCGCTCAAAGACTTTAAAGATGGGTGTGAATACAAAGACTACAACGTCGCAATAGGGATGGCAGGATATGGCGAAGACGCTCATATCCGAAAAAACATTGAAGATGCTGTGTTCAAAGTATACCCAAGTGCACTCATTTTAAACGATGCACAGTTTGCGCACATCGCAGCCTTAGAAGGACAAGATGGTGTCTATGTCATCTCCGGAACAGGTTCCATTGCTTTCAATAAAGTAAACGACCAGTTTATGCGAAGTGGTGGCTTTGGGTATTTACTCGATGATGGTGGTAGTGCTTTTTGGATTGGTAAAAAGATCTTAGAACACTTTGTGAAAATGATTGATGGAAGAAGTGAAAAAACAAAAGTATACGATACTTTAATCAAACACTTCAATATTTCTAACCCCTATGAAATCATCAACATCATCTTTGATCAAAAAGAGAACTACAGAAACTATGTTGCGAACATCAGTATACTCTTATCTGATATAGAAGATGACACTCTAACGGACATATATCATCAAGCAGGTTTAGAACTTGCACATCTAGCGAACGCGTTCAAACCAAAAAAGACCACAACCCTTTCCTATGGTGGTGGCGTACTGTTAAATAATAAATCAGTACTAAAAAGTTTTACTGCAAACTTAAATCCACATTTCGATGTCATATCCCCAAAACATCCTGTGGAGTATGCAGCCTATATTTTACATAAGAAATAAGGTTATTTCTTATAAGCCCCATATTTTCAAGTGTTTTAAGTGAACGTTGAAGTTATGGGGCATTGTTTTTGCTATATAATATTATAGTTAATGAAGGTTAAATAATGAAGTTCTCTTCTTTTTCTCTCTTGTGCTATAATCAAAATATAACAGGAGGTGCCTATGAAGTTTATAATTGATAGCGCAAACATTGAAGCAATTGAAAGATTGTTGGCGTTGGGCTTTGTGAGTGGGATTACAACCAATCCCAGTATTTTGAAACTTGAAGAGAAACCACGACTTGAGCAAGTGGATCGTTTGTTGGAGTTTGAGGATGAAGATATCTATGTACAACTCGTTGGATTGAATGTAGAAGATATGTATCATGATTTTTTAACGTTGAAAGATATGTATGAGAAAGAACTCAAGCGATTTATATTTAAAATACCAATCAATAGAGTTGGATTGAAAGTGATAAAAAAGATTAACGATAAGGATCCAAGTCTTCGTATTCTTGGGACCACCATCTATACGTTTAATCAAGCTTTGGCAGGGATTATGGCAGGATGTGAATCTTTAGCAATTTACTATAACCGTATTTTAGTAAGTGATGAAGATCCTAATGGGTTGATTCAAGCATTGTCTCAGTATAAAAATCATCATAATCTTGATGTGAGCCTGGTTGGTGCAAGTTTTAAAACAACCCAACAAATACAAGAGGCTTTTATGCATGGTATTGATACATGTACTGTCAGTCCGCATCTTTTGGAAGACTTAATAGAAGATGAACGTGTAAAACGTGATGTCTTGAAATTTGAAAAAGACCATATGTTTATCAGTGAGTTGTAAGTTTTATACTTACAGCTTTTATTTAATAAAGGAGTGATTGATTTGTTTTTGGATAGTCGCAGTGTCAGGATACTAGAATCTTTAATAGAAGATGATTTTTTAAGTGTGAAACAAATATCAGAAGATTTGTCTATTTCTAGGCGTAGTATTTATTATGCTTTTGATAATATTAACCAGTGGCTTGAAAGCCGAAATTTACCCATCATCCAAAATAAAAGAGGGAAGGGCTATTACTTAGAAGAAAAAGATTTATATTTGGACGTCTTAAAGAAGGTGGATGTTGAAACATATCTTACACAGGAGGAGCGTCAAAGTCTTCTGGTATGTTTGCTTCTTATGAGTGAACATAAGATTTCTATTGAAACACTCATGGAAACCCTTGAAGTCAGTCGTAATTCTGTCTTTTCAGATTTACGTGTTGTGAAGGCACAATTTGACCTTTACGATTTAGAACTGATTTATGATAATCAACGCGGGTATTATGTAACGGGTAGTGAACTTCAAAGAAGAAGTCTTTTTCTTCAACAGTTTTATATTATATTGAATCTTGTGATGGAAGGGAAAATTAAAAACCGTTTGAAGTATGCATTTTTGGATCGTACACAGATTCTGTATATTCATGCCAAGCTAAAACAAATCGAAAGTAAGCTCAAAACAGAATATGTGGATAATTCACTTTTAGGATTGGCCGCTTTAATTCAGGTTGTTTTAAAACAAGGCACAGAAATTATAAATGAAGATTTATTTAAAGAGAAACTTGAAAATGAAAAAGAATATATTTATCTTCATGAATATTTTTCTAGTATGTCAAAATCAAATTTAAAGTATTTTACGATACATCTTATCAGCTCTAGAACACAACTTGTTAAAAGTCGTAAAATAGTCAGAGCCAACTATGATTTAGCCAACAATATGGTTGAAAGTTTTGAAAACTTAGCAGCCGTACGTTTTAAAAATAAGAGCTTACTGATTAAGCAAATCTCAAATCACTTATCTACATCCTATTATCGCTATAAATATGGCATTACTCATATGAATCCACTCTTATCGCAAATTAAAGAAAAGTACCCTTATGAGTTTTACTTAACGGACAAGGCTTGTGATATCTTAAGAGAAACATATAAGATGCCTGTAAATGAAGATGAAGTGGCCTATATCACTTTATACTTTGCGAGCTTTTTAGTCAGAAGAAGTTTTTCACGCGATAAAATTGTGGTACATGTTGTGTGCCCCAGTGGTGTTTCTACATCATTGCTTTTAAAAACTGAACTTGAATATCTGCATTCTAAAATTCATGTGGCAAGTCTTATGAGTACAGCAACCTTTAGACAAGGGAAGTTTAACAGTGGTGATCTTATCATCTCTACTGTAGATCTAAACACACAACGTGAATACATTAAAGTAAATCCTGTACTGTCTAAATCAGATAAACAAAAGATACTCAGTTATCTTCCTACAGAAGAAGTAGAAATATTCACACCTAAAGTGGGTGATATTGTAGAAATTATCAAACCATACTTGAAAGAAAAAGACTTGGCTGAAGTCAGCTTAAAGTTAGAAAGATACTTAATCCATGAATATCAAATTCAAGAAAAAACAAGTTTGAATATGATGGATGTTTTAAAACAAGAAAATATTCTAATTCAAAAAACAGCTGAAACATGGCAAAAAGCAGTGTACCAAGCGTCGATACCGTTGTTAGAAGCATCAATTATAGAAGAGCGATATATCGATGCAATTATTGAAGCAATAGATCAATATGGTGCATATATGGTTATAGAAGGTGGTTTTATGTTTGCGCATGCTTCTTTTGATGATGGCGTTCATGGAATGGGTCTTTCATTTATGAAACTGATAGATCCTGTTTGCATTGGTAAAGAAAAGATAGACAAAATATTTGTATTATCAACACCTGATCAAAAACAGCATCTGGGTATTGTGAAGGATTTATATAAAATTTTTACTGATGGTGATATTAAAAATAAACTGGATACTTCAAACAGTGTTGAAGAATTATATGATGTCTTTGACCAGTCTTTTACATAGAGTATTACTTTTGCACAATGCAAATTGAAAATCTTGCACTTCCAAATATTCTATAAAACATTATGATGGATATAGAAGGAGGATGATTTAGATGAGTCATTTAATCGAAAAGAAAAATATTGTACTCAAAGATTCAGTGGAATCTTGGGAAGAAGCTTTAACACTTTCATGTCAACCCCTAATTGATCATGGATACGTTGAAGAGAAATACCTAGAAGCCATATTCAAGAGTACTGAAGAACATGGTCCTTATTATGTATTGGCACCAGAAATTGCAATGCCACATGCAAATCCTAAGGATGGTGTATTACAACAACAAATCTCTCTTTTGGTCTTAAAAGAACCCATTAAGTTTTCAGAAACAGGATTTGATGTTCGCTTAGTATTTACACTTGCGGCAATCGACAGTGAATCTCATCTAGCGTCATTAACGCGCTTGGCGACTCTTTTTGCGGATGAAGAAATGATACAACATTTAATTCAAAAAACATCCGTTGAAGACGTCTTTGCGCTACTCAATCAAATGAAGGAGGAAGATTATGAGTAATCTACTAAATGTACTACAGGAAATACTTTCAACACCAGCGATTTTAGTTGGGTTGATTGCACTCATTGGTTTACTACTACAGAAAAAACCAATTGAAGAAATTATCACAGGAACCATTAAAACAATTCTAGGGTTCTTAATTCTTGGAGCAGGGGCAGACGTGATTGTTGGGTCATTAGACCACTTTGGAGCAATCTTTAACTTTGCATTCAACGTCCAAGGGGTTGTACCAAACAATGAGGCGATTGTTTCACTTGCGCTCAATGACTTTGCAAGAGACACAGCACTCATTATGGCACTTGGAATGGTTATGAACATCGTGCTTGCACGTTTCTCAAAATGGAAATACATCTTCTTAACAGGACACCATACACTTTATATGGCAGCCTTAATCGCTGTTGTATTATCAGTTGGTGGTTTAAGTGGCGCACAACTTATTATTGGTGGTGCAGCACTATTAGGGTTCACAATGGTGTTATTCCCAGCAATGCTTCAACCATACATGAAACAAATTACGGGTTCAGATGACATTGCATTTGCACACTTTGGAACCATCGGGTATTGGTTCTCAGCTAAAATTGGTGGTTTAGTTGGTAATAAAGAAAGCTCAACAGAAGAAGTTGCTTTTCCTAAACGACTTTCATTCTTAAGAGATACAGCTGTTGCGATTGCGCTAACGATGTTTGTCTTCTTTAGTATCATTGCAGTTTTAGCAACAACAAAAGCTAACTTTGATCCTGAATTATTACAAGGTCAAAACTGGTTCATCTTCTCATTAATTCAAGGTTTAACCTTTGCAGCTGGTGTTAACATTGTTTTATCAGGTGTTCGTATGGTTATTGCTGAAATCGTTCCAGCGTTTAAAGGAATCTCAGAGAAACTGGTTCCAGATTCAAAACCAGCTTTAGACTGTCCAGTTGTATTCCCTTATGCACCTAATGCAGTATTAATTGGTTTCTTAACATCATTCTTAGGTGGTATTGTTGGACTTCTAATTCTTATCTTATTAAACAATCAAGGAATTTCACTTGCATTGATCTTACCAGGAGTTATCCCTCACTTCTTCTGTGGGGCAACAGCCGGAGTCTTTGCGAATGCGACAGGTGGTAGAAAAGGTGCGGTTATCGGTGCATTCATGCATGGTCTTCTCATTACATTCTTACCAGCATTCTTAATGCCAGTTCTTGGTTCACTTGGATTTGCAAGTACAACATTCTCCGATGCTGACTTTACAGTCGTAGGAATCGTTCTTGGAAATATCGCACGTTTTGTTCAAGGTGGCGGATTGTTTGCAATCGTATTACTAATTTCAGCTTCACCATTACTTACAAACTTTATTGGAAAGAAGGAATAATCTATGTCAATTAAAAAAATTACATGTACTTGTGGTCAAGGCTTGGGTTCATCATTCTTAGTTGAAATGAACGTTAAAAAAGTATTGGATAAAATGGGCTTAAATGACATTAAAGTTGACCACTTACCTGTAGGTGAAATCTACGCAGGTTCAGCGGATCTCTATGTGATTGCAGCAGATTTGTATGATGCTGTAAATAAATATGGCGACACCGTAACATTAAACAATATTGTTTCACTTGTTGAACTTGAAGAAAAACTTACTGCATATTTTACGGAAAAAGGAATGTTATAATGAAACAATATAGTAATGATCAATTTTCAAAATTAATCAGGTACTATACTACAAATATGTTTAGAAAGGTAGGGTTTGGGCATTTAGGCCCATCCCTATCCATTGTAGAGGTACTCTCAGTTTTATTTAACGATGTTATGGATTTTAGTTTAGAAAACTATAAAGAAACAAGTCGAGATTGGTTTGTACTTTCAAAAGGACACGGTGGTCCTGCATACTATGCAACCCTCATGTTAAAAGGTTTTTTTGAAGAAGAAGTATTATATACATTAAACCAAAACGGAACGACTTTACCATCACATCCTGATAGAAATTTAATCCATGGTGTGGATGCAACCACAGGCTCATTGGGTCAAGGCTTATCACAAGCTGTTGGAATTGCAAAAGGATTAAAGATTCAAAACTTAGATGGAAAAGTATACGCAATTATTGGTGATGGAGAATTTAACGAAGGTCAAATTTTTGAAGCACTTACATTTGCTGCATCACAAAAACTAGATAATTTAGTTGTATTTATTGATGACAATAAAAAACAACTTGATGGACCCACTGAAGAGATTAGTGTACGCTATGACTTCGAGAAAATTTTAAGTGGAATTGGCTTTGACGTCAAAACTGTTGATGGAAAAGATGAAACAGCCATTAAAGAAGGTATTTTATCCTTTGATGAACATAATCAAAGACCAAAATGTATTGTCTTAGATACAATCAAAGCACAAGGAATCACATACTTTGAAGAGATGGATGACAACCACCATATTAGATTCTCAGATCAAGACTTAGAAGCACTCGATGCATTTTTAGATGTATGCCGTAAAGAATTGGATGTGAAATAATATGGAACTTAGAGCAGTCTATCAAAAAACACTTAAAGAACTTATGACAAAACATAAAAATGTCGTCATGTTAGATGCAGACTTAGCATCAGCATCAGGCTCAACCGCAACATTCAAAGAGTTTCCAAATCAAACAGTCAATGCGGGAATTTCTGAAGCAAATATGATTTCTGCCGCTGCAGGCATGAGTCTTACAGGTATGAGACCTTATGTTCATACTTTCGCACCTTTTGCGACACGACGCGTTCTTGATCAAATCTTTATGTCAGGTGCCTACAGTAAAAATCCAATCCATATCTATGGTACAGATCCAGGATTTTGGGCACAACATAACGGTGGTACGCATACTTCTTATGAAGACATTGCACTTTTAAGTGCCATTCCAGAAGTTGTGGTGAGTGCACCTTCTGATCGATATCAACTAGAATGGATTCTTAAAGAATTCATGAATAGAAAACAAGTGTTTTATACCAGAACACAACGCAAACAAGCCAATGAAATTTATGATGAAACTGAAACTTTCGAGTTTGGAAAATCTAAAGTTATCAGAAATGGTGAGAAGATTGCGGTATACGCAATGGGAGATATGACCCATGAAGCACTACGTGCACATGATATGCTTCAAGAAGAAGGCATCAACATCACAGTTGTTGATACATTCTTCATCAAACCATTTGATACAGAAACTCTTAAAGAAATTTCAGATAATCATGAACTCATTATCTCAATTGAAAACCACAATAAAATTGGTGGTTTAGGCAGCACAATCGCAAGAGAACTCTTAGAAAACAAACTCAAAACAGAGCTCGAAATGATTGCGAACCAAGATGTCTTTGGAGAAGTCGGTGAACAACCATACCTTCAAGCAAAACATCACTTAAATGCTGAACACATTGTAGAAAAAGTAAAAAAACACTTGAATCTATAA
>CAYSBB010000052.1:0-9142 GCA_964429205.1 uncultured Erysipelothrix sp. | reverse complement strand
CATAGCGATTACGATAGCCATTGAGCCAGCTCCAACAATCCACAAAGGTCCATAAATGATAACCCATTAAGTTTGCGCCATCTTCAATGGCACGTTGTGCGACTTTCAGATGATCTTTAATAAATTCGATCCGATAATCATCTTGAATCATGCCCTTCTCATCCACAAAGCGCATTTCATCCGCAACACCCATCCCATTTTCTGAAATAAACCAAGGAATGTTGTCATAATGATCACGAATCATCATCGCAATATCATAAATTGCTTCAGGGTAAATCTCCCATCCACGATATGGATTCATTACGCGCTTTGGCCATACATAAGGCGCAAATAAATCTTCTGGCATTTGGGCTGGCGTTTTGGGGTTTTCTGGTTTTTGAACACGATTGGGTTGGTAATAATTGACACCTAGAAAATCAAGCTTTGTCTTCGCAATGATGTTCAAGTCTTTTTGTTCAGCCTTGGGAAGCAGTTCATTTTCTTTAAGAAGTGTAATGAGCTTTTCATCAAAAGTCCCCTTAACCATCCCATCTAAGAAGCTTCTTACAATCAGTAAATCTGCTTTTTCTTTTGCGTTTTGATCTTCTGGATTGTCACTTTTTGCGTAAACTGGGGTTAGATTTAAAATCGTCCCATAGCTTAAGTTGGGATTTTCAAGTCTCATCGCTTCAATGGCCTTAGCGTGTGCTAAAATCGTGTGATAGCCTGCTAAAATGGCATCTTTGAAGTTTACTTGTGCTGGGTAGTGAAACTCATAAAGATAAGAACACTCCACATGGACAATTGGTTCATTAAAGGTTACCCAGTGCTTTACAATATCACCAAATAAAGAAACTGCCATCTTTGCGTAATGCGCAAAATGATTGGTGATTTCATAATCCAACCAACCGCCGTTTTCCATTTGCCACCAAGGCATATCAAAGTGAAACAAGTTCACAATGGGTGTAATATTTGCATCTTTCATCGCTTGAAAGTAATCACGATAATACGTAACTGCTTTTTTATTCACTGTTTTTCCATCGGGTAATAAACGGGTCCATGCAATGGATGTTCGAAATGAATTTAAGTTTGTCTCTTTCATGCGCTGTACATCTTCTTTATAGTGTTCATAAACACAAGATGTATCTTTTGGGCCAATATGTTGATCAAATTTATCAGGGTCTAAATCGAACCACTGATCCCAAGTGGAAGGACTTTTCCCATCAACATCACTGGCACCTTCTGTTTGAGGTGCTGAAGTTGCAGCACCCCACCAGAAGTTTTTTGGAAATTTTAAGTCAGACATAATTACTCCTTTTCAATCAAGATCGTTTTGATTTCTGCAGGACGGATTGTGTTTGACTCAAGGTTTGAAAGTTTCTCTTCAACTAAGTTAGAATTGTACACATCTTTTGCGTTGAGTGTGAAGTCTGCACTTTCTTGACTTGAAAGGTTATAGAATCGAATCAGTTTTGAAGTTTGATCATCACTGAGTTTTAATGCTGTAACCATTACATCTTTCCCTTTGAAATCTAAGAGTTGATCACTTGGTTTTAGTATAGCATTTTTTGAGTGTGTTTGGTGTGCTTGGAAAGGAACTTGTAGTGCATAAGCATCACGATATGAATTGTGTCTTGTTTCATTTGTGGTGAAACTGAAGCCCATATTAAATGTATAAGCATCTAAACACTGTGCTTCAGGTGTTGGGAAGTGTCCCCAGTCTCCCATCTCTCCAGTGGCACGTAAGATGGTCATCGCCACATAACGATTATCTAATACTTCATACTCATGGAGTCCAAAGTTCATCAGTGTAAGGCCATAATTGTCATCATGAATGCTCATGAACGCTTGTTGGCGTTGTGGGTTTTCTGGGTTTTCCCAGCGCTCTGATACTTTATTGGGTCTTTCGATGACTTCAAAGACAGATTCTGCGACGTGTGTATCAACATTTAAACCACTGTCAAATACAGCACGAATACGGTGATCTTTAGCGGTATTGTTGATGTGTGTTTCGATTTTTACAACAGGATCACTGTGTTTTAAAGTAAAGATGGTTTCAACTGGATAATCAATCATCTTGTCTGATCGTGTGGCTTTACGGATGCGCATTTCAGTCACTGAAATTTGCTCGTAAGTTAAAAGATCTGATGCTGATTCTGGAATTTGCCAAACTTGTGTCATTTTAATTTTTTTGAATAAATCATTGGATTCTAAAACTTCATATTTCGCTTCAAAATCTGTTGATTTAATGACACTGTTATCTGCAGATTGACGGTAAATATACTCATTACCAATGTCTCCTGTATTTTCATAGTAGAAGAAATCTTCATGAACTTTATCTGTCTTCTTATCGACAACATCAATTTTTCCAAAGTCATTGAAGCTTACTTTAATCCAGTCGTTTTCTAATGTTAAGTCTTCATCTTTTGAATTGATACTCATGCCTTCACCTTCAGTAAGCGCAAAAGTTTTCCAACCAAATCCTTGAACATCTGCTTCAAAGCGTACTTTGATAAAACGTGCAAAATATGGAATTCTAAATGAATCTTTGGGTAAGTCATAATCGAATCTTACTTCACTGTTTGTGATTTCAAAAGGAATGTTTTGACCTTTTTCGTCCACTAGTTTTAAGTTTGGTAAGTCTTTTTTATCCAGTCTTTCATGAAGCTTATGGGGTAAGTCTTGTCCAAGTACCAGTCTTTCCCATTCAATTTCATATTCAAAGACTTCACTTCTGTCAAATGAAAGTGTATTAAAGACGGTAAATGTCTTATCATTTTCACCAAAGTCTTTAGTGTCAATGTTGTTTGTGATTTGTCTCATGGACTCATCTTTCACAAAATTTGCGACTTCTTGTGCTTTTTCAAAACGTGTTTCCATTTCTCTGTGAACTGGGTCAATTGAACAACCACAGATACTGTCATGAGGGTGGTTTTGAAGTAATGTCTTCCATGCAAATGTGAGCATGTCTTGAGGATATTTATCACTTACTTGATTCGCAAGGAGAGCTAAAGGTTCTGCAATGAGTTCAAGTGTATTTTGAACACTTGTATTTTGTTGTTTCAAGTAGATACGTGAAGATGCGGTATTTGTGAGTGTATACCAGCCATCTGTTTCTTGTGATGTCAGTTCACCCTTAACACTACCGATTTCATCTTCTTTAATATCTTTTTTAAGAGCTTCCATATAGTCATCAAAGTTTGAGTGAATGAATTCATATTCTGGATAGAGCTCATTCGCAAGTTTAATGGCCTTCGTAACATCTTTTTGAACCGGTTGGTGGTCAACACCATTCATCATTAAGAGTTGTGATGTGGATGCAAATTTTTCTACATCGGCGAGTTTTTGGTCCCAAAACTTAATCGCTGCTTCTTTTTCAGTTGGAATTTCATTTCCGTTACTGTACCAGTTCGCAAAAAGAATACTGAGGGCTTTGGTACCATCTGAGCCTTCCCACCACATTTCTGAGTATTGGGTTGCATATTCTTCATCCACAACCACGTTATTAAAACCAGTAGTTTTTACACCGCGTCCAAAGGCAACAGTATCGATGCCTGATTGTTTCATCATCTGGGGTGCTTGTCCCATGTTTCCAAATGTATCTGGAAAGTAACCAAGCATGGTGGGTGTACCCCACTTTTTACTTTCACTTAAACCAATGTTTGTGTTACGAGTATTGGCTTCAGCACTGATGAGGTAGTCATCTTGTAAGATGTAGAATGGGCCAATCTTGAGTTTTCCTTGATCAATGTATTTTTGAACAAGGTCTTTTTTATCTGGACTGACCTCTAAGAAGTCATCTAAGAGTATGGTTTGTCCATCTAAGTGGAAACTGTTAAAATCTGGATCATTTTCAAAAAGTTCAAATAAATCTTCAAATAATTCTACCAAGCGCATACGGTGTTGTTCAAACGCCATAAACCATTCGCGATCCCAGTGTGTATGGGAAATAATATGTACTGTTTTTTTCATGTGTGACTCCTTTTATCGTTTTACTTTAATATCTAAGTAATCAAGTAATAATTCGCAATACATCATGTTGGCCCAAGAGAACCAAACACGGGTAAATTTATGATGATCATCCACATGGAAGCTTTCGTGCATCATGTTTGTATCACCATCTGTTTTGACCAGTGTATCTAAAATATCTTTTTTATAGTTTTTATCAGGGTGTGTTAAACCTTCAATAGATAGGGCAATGGGCCAAATATAATGAAGGGGGGTGTGGGAGCTTCCGCAGCCTTTTGCGAATTCTCCTTCATAATAATAAGGGTTATCAAAACTGAGGATTAAATCTCTTGTGTTTTGGTATATCTCATCATCAAAATCACAATAGCCTAAGTAAGGGGCTGAGAGTAAACTGGGCACGTTTGGATCATCCATCAGTGAATAGTTTCCAAGACCATCTACTTCATAAGCGTAAACTTTCTTCCCTTTATGTTCGACAACACCATACGCTTGAATTCCTGCATCAATTTCTTCTCTTAATTTTTTAGCTTCAGCATGAAGTGTGTCATCTTTTAAGATGTCTGTTGAAATTTCTTCTAAGTATTTTAAGACCACAACCGCAAACATGTTTGATGGTACAAGATAATGATATTTACATGCATCATCCGATGGTCTAAAGCCTGACCAAGTCATGCCTGTATAACCTACGGGGCTTCCTTTTCCATTATGTGTCAGTGTATCTTCTAAGCGCCATGTATCACGGATGAAGTGGTAGCTTGAGTTTGTATGATCTTGTTCAATTTTCCATACGCGTAATATTTCTTTCACACCACTCACAAAGTGTTCATCAAATACTGATGCATCATTTGTATTCTTATAATATAGATAAGAAAGTTGTAGTGGATATGCCAGTGAGTCAATTTCATATTTTCTTTCCCAAATTAAATCAGTAAGTTCTGTATCATCTGATTGATGGCCTGCACCGTTAAAATCTTCGTTAAATGCATTTGCGTATGGGTCATGGGTAATGAGTTTGAATTGACGTCTTACAAGTCCTTTAATCATGTCCGCAATTTCTTTATCATTTTGAGCCAAAATTAAATAAGGTCGAACTTGTGCTGTAGAGTCTCTTAACCACATCGCAGGAATGTCTCCTGTTAATACATAGGTGTCACCATCTTCTAAGTATTTGACCGTTGTCTCTAAAGTATTGGTAAAGACATTTTCGAAAATGGTTCCCCATTTGTCATTATCTTTTGTTTTTTCTTTTATATCATTGATGAAATCTAAGACTGATTCTGAGACTTCATTAAGCTTTTTCATATTAGTATCAAACATAACATTTCCTCCTGGTTGGTATAGATATCTATAACAACTAATATATCAATACGTCCATTATAGGTGTTAATTACCCTTTTGTCTAGGTAATTTCTATTGTTTTACCACTCACTTATGATATAATAATTTCGGAGGTGCATTATGAGTATACCATTATACCAAGTTATAATTGACGATATGATCACCAAGATCGAATCTGGTTTTTATCCATCAAATTCAAAGCTTCCCAGTGAAAAAGAGATTTCTGAAATGTATGATGTCAGTCGCATTACCAGTAAGCGTGCACTGAATGAGTTAGAAAACCTCAACTACATCACAAGAATCCAAGGTAAAGGCAGCTTTGTGACGAAAGTAAATCTGAGAGACTTAAGTGGTAAAAACATTTTACTACTGATGCCTTATGCGACAAGTTTTGGAAATTACAATTCAGGAATTTTAAAGAAACTTGATAAATATGGCATGAATCTTCAAATTCGAGACAGTGTTGATCTCAGTTTTGAATTCATTAAAGAAATCAAAAAACAATTTGAAGGTGTCATTTATTATCCAAGAACCAATGAAGAAGCCTTAGAGTTTTCCGCAAACTTACTCTATTATGATATGCCTTGTGTCTTTTTAGATAAAGAATTTGCGGGGCTACCTTATAGTAGTGTTACCAGCGATAACTTAGATGGCACATATCAAGCTGTGAGTCATCTTATTGAAGAGGGTTCTAAAAACTTGGTCTTTATTTCAAGTACCAAGATTGAATACTTATCCAGTGTGATGGAACGTTTCTTAGGGTTTGTGAAAGCAAAACGTGAACATGAACTTCCCTATTCATTTCATCAAGATGTATTGGTGGTTTCTGAAGATGTTGATTTATCACCACTGCTTACATCATTAAAAGAAAAAGCAATTGATGGCATTGTGTGTGAAAATGACATTATGGCAATCAAAGTGTTGAATGCGATGAATCAAAACCAAATTCGTATTCCCATTGTTGGTTTTGATAACATACAAGCTGCAGGCATGGTGGTGCCATCCCTGACCACACTCCAACAAAACTTTGAAAAAATTGGCAGTCACGCCGCAGCATTACTCATAGAAAAAATATTGGATCCTCATACACCGATTCAAAATAACAAAATAAAAACAGAGCTCATTATAAGAGAATCAAGTAAGGAGATTTAACATGAATATATTAAATTTTATTGATACACGTCACGGTACAGACAACCGTTATTTATACTCAAACGGAAACACACTTCCCTATACAGGCTCACCCATGGGCATGAACTACTTTGTGGTTCAATCAGACAGTGCTTCAGGAAGTTTCTTCTTCAATCCAAATCATAAAAGCTTTGAAGGATACCGCCTCACACACCAACCCAGTCCATGGATGGGAGATTTCTCACACATCTTATTTACACCAGTCACAGATATAAAACTTCTTGATGAACCTGTCTTTGTACAAAGTTCATACCGTCCTAAAGATTCAACTTTTAATCCACACATGATGAAACACTTCTTACAACGCTACCAAATTGATTCAACACTTTCCGCCAATACATATTCTATGATGAGTGAAAACATTCAAGTTGAAGGAGAAAACATCAATTATGTCTTTAGAGCAGAAGGGTTAAGTATCGAAAAGGTTGGACAAAACTACTTACAATTTAAAGTGGTGAACTTTGCGGATGCACAAGACAAAAACTTTACCATGTATGTTCACATCAACTTTAACCATGACATTACACTTAAAGAACATGAAGGACTCTTTGTGATTCACTCAGAAAGTTCACACTCCATCATGCGCATGGCAAGTTCATTCATCTCTTATGATCAAGCACTTCATAACTTAGAGGTAGAAAAACAAGATAACATGGATACATATGTCAACATTGTTGCAGATAAATGGAAAAATGTCTTGAAACGTATTGAAGTCAAAGATCGTGATTTTGATAAAGTAAAACTTTTCTATCAAACACTCTACCGCGCATTTTTATTCCCACAAAAATTCTATGAAGTCACACCAGATGGTAAAAATGTTTACTACAACACCTACGCAAAGAAAGTTCAAGAAGGTGTCATGTATACAAATAACGGGTTCTGGGATACTTCAAAAACCGTTTATCCTTTATACTCACTCATCGCAAAAGATGAATATGAAGAAATCTTAGAAGGATACATCAACTCATATCATGACAGTGGCTATCTACCAAAATGGCTTTCACCTGATGAAAGAGGTTTGATGCCAGGTACTTTAATTGATGAAATGATCGCAGATGCAGCCACAAAAGATATCGGCCTTGACTTAATGCCAGAATACTTAAAAGCCATGATTGATACCGCCAATAAAGATGCGGAAGATCCACGTTTTGGACGCCACGCTGCAAGTTTATACAGAGAACTTGGCTATGTGCCCAATGAATTTGATGAAAACGTAAACCAAAGTTTAGACAACACTTATTCAGATTTCTGTATCGCAAAAGTTGCTGAAAAAATGGGTGATCAAAAAACTTATGAAGAATTCATCTCCTATTCAACTAACTACCAAAACTTATTCCACCCAGAACATGAGTTTTTGATTGGTAAAGATCGTGATGGCAATTGGACAGAAAACTTCCATCCTTTAAACTGGGGTGGTGATTATACAGAAGGTTCTGTATGGCAAAATGGTTTCGCCGTATTCCATGATGTGGAAGGCTTTAAAAACTTATTTAAAGAAAAAGACGGCTTCCTTAATAAACTCATCACAGCCGCAAACACATTACCTAAATTTAGAATTGGCAGCTACGCCCATGAAATCCATGAAATGACAGAAGTCGCAAACATTGATTTTGGACAAATTGGTATTTCAAATCAACCAAGCTTCCACATTCCATATATGTTCTCATTCACAGATAGACCAGAACATGGTGAACTCTTGCTTAAAAATATCATGCAAGAACTCTTCACTTTAGGTTATGAAGGGTATCCTGGAGATGAAGACAATGGCAGCATGTCATCATGGTTTATTTTCTCAAGCATGGGCTTCTACCCTTTCTCAAGTGCCACAAAAGAATATACACTCGGTATTTCACTATATGACAGTGTAAAGATCAATACCTCCTATGATACAACCATCAACATCAACACAAAAAACAACCACAAACACTTTAACTTTGTGAAATCAGTGAAGGTGAATGATGAAACAATCAAACGTAACTTCTTAACCCATGATGAACTCATCAGTGGCGCAAGACTTGAATTTGAACTTGGACTTTTACCAGAAGACAAATCACAAAACGAAAAACCATTCTCACTTTCAAAATAGCATTTAAAAAGAGCAATCCCGATTGGGACTGCTCTTTTATTTTAGTGTCGCACTAATCATAAAGTGATCAGAGAGATAGAAGCCATTTTCGCGGCGTTTTGTGTGTGTTTTATAATCAAGTGGCACAAAGTGATGAGACGCAAAGATAAAGTCAATGCGGTCCATCTTTTGAAGGTTTAAATCAAAATCATTGAACGTCCCCGCTTTTTTATCTAAAACATAAGCCACATCTTGTGAAGTCTTTTGTGTAGATACAATGACTGCATCCTTATCTGTCGCATTAAAATCACCCACCAAGATATATTTTTTATCTTTTAGAAATGTTTTTAAAACAGCCATTTGTTTTTCTCTTGCGGTTTCACTTTCATGATCAAGATGTGTATTGATAAAATAGAAAGCTTCATTTGAAATCTTTGATTGAACATACACCCAACTTGCGATGCGCGTGCATGCTGATTCATTAAACTTGCTGGGAATGTTAGGTGTATCTGCGAGCCAAAATGTGTCATTTTCTAATACATCATATTTTTCTAAGTTCACCAAGATGGGGTTCATCTCCCCTTCACTTTTACCATCATC
>CAYSBB010000051.1:4598-9221 GCA_964429205.1 uncultured Erysipelothrix sp. | reverse complement strand
TTTTTCTTGTTCGAGTTTCTGGACAGTATTTTCTAAGGTTTGATTGAGCATGCTTTTATCAATGGGTTTGAGTAAGAAGTTTTCAACGCCCAATTGAATGCCTTCTTTGACATATTCAAATTCTTGATACCCAGAAAGTAAAATAACATAGAAGTTTAAGTTTTCACTTTGTGTCTTTTTCACAAATTCAATGCCATCCATAAAGGGCATATTCACATCCGTCACCACAATATCAATGTGATTGTTTTTGGCAAACTCATATGCATCTTTACCATTACTTGCGGTTCCCACAAGCTCAAGGCCTAAAGTTTCCCAGTCAATGAGTTTCTCAAGTCCTTTTATGATCATATATTCATCATCTACTAAAAGTACTTTATACATTAATTGTCCTCCTTACTATATAGTTTCGTATTTAAGATACTCATATCAGCATCCAAAGTAATGGTAATCTTAAAGCCTTTATTGATTTCACTTTCTATTTCTATGTGATAGGCCTCTTTAAAGTAGGCTTTTAAACGTTCATGGACATTATAAAGTCCAATGGAAGAGCCACTTTGAATGTCAATTTCTTTACGATTCAGTTTCTCACGAATTTTCTCTAAGTTTTCTTGTGTTGTACCGCGTCCATTGTCTTCAAGTTCAATCACAACGCGCTCATTTTCTTGTGATACATGGATATAGATTGCATTATCAATTCGGTTAAAGTCTACCCCATGTTTCACGTAGTTTTCTATGAGGGGTTGGAGGGTAAATTTAGGAATTAAAATATTCTTTAAGTTTTCATCAATGGAAACTTTATAGGCCAAGCGATCTGGATAGCGCATTTGGTATAGGTAGATATAGTTTTCAGTAAATTCAATTTCCTTCGCGAGGGTTGTTTCTCTTTCAAGTGAGATATTGTTTCTAAGAAGCTCTGAGAAAGAAAAGACGATCTCAGCAAGTTCATCGACCCCTTCACTCACCGCATACATTCTGATAAATTCAAGGGTATTATAAAGAAAGTGGGGGTTAATTTGTGACTGAAGCGCCATAAGCGTGATATCGCGTTGTTTAACTTCAAGTTGATAGATTGTATCAATGTAGTCTGTAATGCTGTTGAGCATCTCGTTAATGCCGTTAGAGATGTTATAAAGCTCAGTACCTTTATTTTCTAAATCAATTCTAAAGCTATAGTCCCCTTCTTTAACTTCAGAAATACAATCAATGATGTCTTCTACTTGTTCTGAGTACTCACCAAATGTTTGGTATAAAACATAAACTAAAAAAGTATCCAGGATTATGGCAGATAAAATGATCCATGAATAGGTTGCGAATGCTTGTTTATTGATGGCATCATTTGGCATGTAAACATTCACACTATAATCACCATACTGATGACTCTTTACAATATAACTATTATTATTAATGGTGTCTTGAAGCTCCAACAACATATCTTTATCGAAATTTTGATCAACTTCAGGTTTTCTTGGATTACTATGATAAATGATGGATCCAAACTCGTTGGTAATCAAAACACCAGGAAAAAGGTTTTCTTTTGCGGGAATGATTTGATTATCAATCGCATCTTTATCGATATAAAGATTTACATAGCCAAGCGTTTCATAACTGATTTGATTGATTAAGACTTGAGAAAACATAATAGAATCATTAAAGAAGACATATTGATCCGTTTTGGTGCCAAAACGATGATCATCAGTTGAGACATAAATTTCTTTTTCATTTTTAAATTGAATGCTTAATCCATCTAAATCATCATATTCTAAATAGAGATTGTTTACCTTTTTAGGGAAATAAACATAATTCTCATATAAGTTTCTCGAGTTATAGCTTTGGTAGTCATTTAAGAAGTAATAATTTAAATCGGCAGTTTCTTCAGGGGTTGAAAAAAGCGAGTATGTGACACGTCTGGCTTCATTTTGGTAGTGGTTTAAAATATAACCGACAGATTTGATTGTTTCATTGACTTCTGTGGTCGCATCTCTTTGCGCTTGTTTGAAGGTAAAGATGGTGGTAACAAAAGCAAAAGAACTGATCACAAGTATCAGTATCGATGCATAAAATTTTACCATGTCCCGCATGGATCCGTTATTTCTAAATTTAATTCTTTTCATAAACAATTGTCTCATTAATTATAGGTATCCAGCTCGATAAGGATTCTACCGATACCAGGATCAGTAAACTAAAGATTCCAAAGAGTAAAAGCCCAGGCATAAGTCTAAAGATAAAATAGATGGCCACAAGACTGATACCAAATCTCACAAGTTGAATGATGTTTGCGAAAAATGATAAGAACCCAAGTTTCAATAAATCTTTGAAATTGATTTCATAATAACTGTGAAGTACCACTGTATATAAAAAGGTAATGGATAAAAAGACTATGGTAAATACCATCAGAATTTGCATGAATACAATCCAAGACATTTCCAATTGAAATGATAAATATAGATTGTAAACCACAAAGAATATGAGACTGCCAAATAAATAGAACATTTTATTGCCATCATTGAAGTTATTTCTAAAGATGCCATGAAGTTCTGTAAACTTAATGTCTTCATATTGGTATTTATGGGCAACGTAAAGATCTGACACACTTAAAAATGCAGGCCCTACCCCAAATAAAACACCACCCATAAAGACTAGCATCCAAAACATAAAGTTCAATTTCATTATTGTATAAACGCTTCTAAATATTTTCTCTAAAAGTGTTCCGATCATATTATCACTACCTTTTTCTTTTTCTATTAAAAATAGAATGGGACTTACCCCATTCTATCAAGTTTTAACATATCGTTAAAGTAAATTAGCTTCTCCAAGCATCAAATTGTGCTTGCATTTCTTCTAATACTTTATCGAATCCATTTGCTTCTAATTCTTCAATGAATCTTGGAAGAATTGTGTCTGGGTTTTCTGTTCCTGTATGGATTGTATCAACATATTTGTCCATGACTGATTGTAATGCTGATAATTCGTTTTTCACGTTGTCTGTGTTGAAGTTGAAACCAACAATTGGTGATGTAACTGCTTCTGCGATATCTTTATCACGTTGGGCAATCATTTCATCTGTAATTTCTTCTGTAACATAGATTAGTTGGTTGTTTCCTGTGTTCCATGGTGCCATTAAGTTACCATCGATCAGTTTGTTGATGTGTGTATCATCAATTCTTGTCCAGTGCTCACCTTCGATACCGTGAATTAATGTGTTTAATACTTCTTCATTTGAGTTTACTAAGTTTAAGAATTTAACTGCTTCTTCTTTGTGTTTTGAGTTATTTGAAACAACGAAGTTTGCCATTCTTGCTTGTGCAGTACTCTTAAGTCCGTCTGTTATAGGAATTGATACAAGTTCTTTACCTGCTGCTGTTGATAGCATGTAGTCACCATAGTCCATTGGTCCTTGTGTTTCTTGACGTACAAACCATGTGTTTGAATCTAAGTCAAATGATGTGTCTGATGTCGCTGCATCAACTGGAATGAATTTTTTGTTGTAGAAATCATGAATTGTTCCCAAACGATCTTTTGCGATTGCTGTTTCGTAAACGTTGATAATCTTGTTGTGATCGCCATCTACATCAACTGCAAATGGAAGTCCATCACCAAGTACGTAATCAAAGTTTCCTAAAGCAAGTTTGTAACCTTTACCAATTGCATATGGTACTGTTTCAGGTTCTGATGCTTTAATTGCTTCTAGAAGTGGTTCAATATCTTTAAGTGTATTGACACCATCTAATGATAAGTTATGTTTGTCTAAGAGTTCTTTGTTGAATGTAAGCATTTGTTGTGCAAATACGTTTGCGTTAATTGGGAATCCATAAAGGTGTCCGTCAAATGTATTACCTTCTATATAGATTTCGTCAAGTTGACCAAAGTAGTCTTGTGCATGATCTTTAACTAAATCTGTTAAATCTGCAAATGCACCTTTTTGTGCATTTACTGCGAAGTCATGTGCAAATGAGATATCGTAGTACTCACCAGATGAAATAATCATGTTCATCTTGTCGCCCCACTCACCCCAACCGATGTATTGTAAATCAACTGTAACACCGATTTCTTCTTTTGCGATTTCATTAACTTTTGCCATAATCTCTTCAAAGTGATCTGGCTCTCCACCTACTTGATACATTAATAATTCAGTAACGCCGTCTTGTTTGTCGTTATTTTTTGTTCCACAACCTACAAGTACTAAAGTTACAACCAATACTGCAAGAATTTTCTTTAAGTTTTTCATTATGTTCCTCCTTACTTAAATCATTCTAAATCTAATACAACTTACTTACTCCTTGACCCCTCCTATCGTTAATCCACTTACAAAGTATTTCTGGAAGAATGGGTAAGTCACTGCAATTGGAGTTACAGAGATTACAATCATTGCCATACGTGTTGCTTCTTTAGGAAGGTTACGTGCAGCTTCTAGACCAGAAATCTGACCGATATTCTTTGAGATATATTCGATATTTGCTTGGATTTGCATTAACAGATACTGTAATGGATAAAGGTTTGGTTTGTTGATATATAAAAGTGCATTAAACCAATCATTCCAATAACCTAAGGCACTGAATAAACTAATGGTTGCAATTCCTGGAACTGCTAAGGGTAATACGATCTGTAAGAAGATACGTACTTCAC
>CAYSBB010000051.1:0-4498 GCA_964429205.1 uncultured Erysipelothrix sp. | reverse complement strand
ATGGCTCTAAGAATCGTAGCGCGATAGTCATAGAGATACTTATAACCTTCAAGACTCCACTCTTTTGGAATCAGAGAATAACCATGTACAGTAAGAGAAGTCTCACTGGTAAACGAAATAATAATTACGAATATGAATGGAAAGATACTGGATAATGCGAGCAGTCCAATCAGGATACTTGATATTAAATCACCTGTTTTTCCAAAGCTTCGAACGGATACGTCCGAGATCTTTTTCTTATCTTGCATAATACAACACCCCTTCTATTAAAATAATGATGACTCTGGGTCAAGTTTTCTAACGATCGCATTGGTTGAGAGTAAAAGAACGGTACCAACAGTTGATTGATATAAACCAGCTGCTGTAGACATTCCTAAGTCTCCACTTGCTCTAAGCCCTTGATAAACATATGTATCAAGAACCATTGTAACGTTATATAAAGTTCCAGAACCACGTGGCACTTGGTAGAATAAACCAAAATCTGCCCTGAATATGTTTCCAACTGCCAAGATCATTAAGATACTGACAAGAGGGAGTAATTGAGGTATTGTAACATGTCGAATTTGTTGCCACTTGTTGGCACCATCTACGATTGCTGCCTCGTAGTAGGTTGGGTCAATACCCATGATTGCCGCAAAGTAAACGACTGAATCATAACCGATTCGCTTCCATGTCCCGATAAATAACAGGATGAATGGCCAATATTTTGGCGCATTATACCAGTTGATGGGCTCGATCCCAACTTTACCAAGAAGCATATTTACCGCACCCTTATCTGGGCTTAAGAAGGAGTAAACGAAGAAACTGATAATTACCCATGATAGGAAATGCGGAAATAGCATCATTGTTTGGAATCGCTTGATTCGCTTTCTTGATCGTAACATACTCATCACAATCGCAACCGTTACAGCAGTGATTAATCCTAAGATTACAAATGATGCGTTGTAGAGTATTGTATTTCTAGTAATTAAGTATGCATCTTTTGTTGCAAATAGGAATTTAAAGTTATCAAACCCAACCCATTTACTATGGATGATACTTGCGAAGAATCCATCTGGATGAAAACGGAAATCTTTAAACGCGATTACGTTTCCAAATACTGGGATATAAAAGAATAATATAGCCCAAATAACACCAGGAATAACCATTGCTAAATAAATAAATTGTGACTTATTTTTTATGTACCACTTTTTTAGTGTACTTTCTTTTTTATTCATTGTTCCACTTCCTTAGTAACTGCTTACATATTAATTTTAATTGAAACACCTTATATTTAAAATGTATTAAATATAGGTGAACTAATAATAATTATAGATTAGATATGAAATTTCCATAATTTTTCACCATAGCTCACAAGAAGTGTGCTAAGGGCTTTTAAAACATCATTTTCATGTTGTGCTTCTGGGACATCTGACCAAACTGCGAAAAACGTCCCTATCATTTGCGGGTGTTTTTCAGCTAACACTTGCTTCACATCTCCTACTTCATGATGACGATCTGAGAATTGATACGGGTCAAATGAAGCTTTAAGTTTTTCAGAAGTTGGATATGTATAACCCGCTGCCTCACCCAATACATAATAAAGATGACTGTCGTTGAAATTAATCACATCATGCCCTTTATCAATAAATGTTTTTAAAGGTGCCATATTTTTATCCCAACTTGTCCAGTATGTAATCACAAAACGCGGATCCAAAGGTATTGAATGTGACACATTGAGTCGATATAACCCATCATTCCACACACGCACATTTTGTCCTTTATCCATTAAATATGATCCAATATCATTGATATAATCCACATAAGTATCTGCTGCACATGCATCTTGTCCTAAATGTGTTTCGGCATATTTTTTTAGCTGTGGATATTGATCGTATTCATCAAAGTTAATAAACTCATCAGCACCTATGTGAATGGTATCAGTCTCAAAGATATCCAGTATTTCATCATATAAAGATTTGATAAAACTTCTTGCATCTTTGTTGGTGATATCCAGGGCGCTGTCTAGTGGTTTTAATTTAAAAGCATCATATTGATTTAAGACACTTTCTAAATGTCCTGGAGTATCAAACGATGGGATGATTTTAATGTAATAATTTTTCGCATAAGCAATTAAATGTTTGATGTCTTCTATTGTTAAATGCTCAATCGATGTAATCTCAGGATACTTTTTTGATTCTAAACGATAACCAAGATTTTCTGAGAAATGAATTTGTAAAATATTCAACTTGTTTAAAGCCATTAAATCGATTAAACACTCAAACCAACGTTTTGTATAATGTTTGCGTCCAGAGTCAATATGGACACCACGTTCAACGGCCTTGCTTTCGCTAAGGCCGATCTTTAAGATTTCACGTGTTTTAACTTTTAAGAGTAAATCCAATAAACCATAAAATAGATCTTTCTCTTCTTGAGCAGAAATTGTAATATAACGCTCACCAATATCTGTATAGAAACAGTCTTTTTGAATTGATTCATCTATTTCAATAAAAACATGATCAAGTGATATACCACAATCTTCCACTATATCAGGTCTTAATGCATGAATTTTCTTAAGAATTTTATCTTTCATTTACTTACCTCCACTTCTACTCCTATTCTAACAAAACTATTTTTCTTTAAAATAGAATAACTATAGATAAGATTGTAATAAATATGGATTAAAAAAAGAACCCGAAGGTTCTGCATTTACTTTATACACTCACGTGTAAGAAATCGCCTTTTCCATCTACAGATACAAGACCTGTATTGGCATCAATAAAGAGTGATTCTCCTTTATTAAGTGTGATTTCTTGATTGACGGTAATCTTACCATCTAAACAGATTAAAGCCACAAAGCTTGTTTCATCAACTTCAAATGATACAGTGCCATCTAAAGTATAGTTTTCTGTAATGAAGTATTCTGATTTCACAAGGATTTGTTTTGTGGCTTCATCAAGTACTACTTTTTCCCCTTGTGCTGAGAAGTCAACTTCTTGTTTGTTTAAATTTGATACTTCAATGGATGGTTCAATGTGAAGTTCACGGGTTTGTCCATCTTTGTCTTTACGATTAAAGTCATAAACACGATATGTCACATTTGAGTTTTGTTGAATCTCACATAAAACAATGCCTTTACCAATCGCATGGATCGTACCAGCTTTCACATAGATAACATCCCCCGGTTTCACTTCAACGCGGTTCAGTACATCTAAGATTTCATCTTCTTCAATGGCTTTTCTAAAGTCATCTTTCGTAATGGTTTCATTGACACCATAGTAAATCGATGCGCCAGGTTCTGCTTCTAAGATATACCACATTTCATTTTTACCATATTGGTTTTCATGCTTCAGAGCATATTCATCATCAGGATGCACTTGAATACTTAAGACATCTTTTGCATCAATAAACTTAATAAGAATGGGGAAATCTTCAAATCTTAATGCATTGGTTCCCAAAATCTTTGCTTTATCTTTTGAGACATAATCAATGAGCGTTGTCCCATCTTCTAAGTAGCTTGGACCATCTGGATGGGATGAAATTTCCCAACTTTCTGCCATGATATCTTGTGTTGTTTCTTTACCATATGTTTCAATTAATTTTGTACCACCCCATAAGTAGTCTTTTGAACTTGGGGTTATTTTATGTATTGCCATTATTTTCCCTCACTTCTATTAAAGGCTAAGATTGCACCACCCAGGATGCCATTATCATCACCCAGAGTTGCTTTTACAAGTTTAACATTTTGTGCGACCACATCATATACTTTTGTTTTTACAAGTGTTTCTACTTCTTCCACAAAGCCATCTGTCTTTAAGGCCACACTGCCACCTAAAACAATGATTTCAGGATCTAAAACAGCATAGAGCATCGCAATTGCATTTGCGAGATATTCTTTGGCTTCATTCATGATTTGAAGACATACATCATTCCCATTTTTAGCCAAATCATTCACTTCACCTGCATGTTGCACAATGATACCTGCTTCTTTAGCACGCATTACAATCCCTGTACCTGATGACAGTGATTCTAAACTACCTGGTTTTAAATCACCCACATGAAACCCACCAGGTACTAAAATAACGTTGGCGATTTCTTGTGCGAATCCACGGCTTCCTTGGTAGATTTCACCATTTACCACAAACCCGCCGCCAAGACCAGTACTGACTGTGAGGTATTGAACATAGTCATGTTCTTTTCCGGCACCAATTGTTGCTTCTGCAAGACCGGCTAGGTTTGCATCATTTTCTAAATAGGTATCAAGATTAAACATTGATTTCATCGTTTCAACTAATTTAAAACCATGCCATCCAGGAAGGTTGGGTGGTGTTAAAATCACACCTTTTTTTAAATCTAAGGGACCTGGACAGCTTACACCAATTCCCACAGTTTCAATGTCAAAACCATCAATGACACTCTTTATTTGATTCATTGTTTGGATGGGATCATCTGCACTGGTTGAAAATGACTCATAACCCACCACTTTGTAGTCTTCTGTAATTAAACTCACACGTGTATT
>CAYSBB010000050.1:0-9406 GCA_964429205.1 uncultured Erysipelothrix sp. | reverse complement strand
TTTTGAGATGCAATTTCTTGTTGGAGCGCCACAAGTTTATCACGCACACCTTTATATTTAGAAATTTTTGAAGCTGCTTTAGAAATTGCTTCTGTTCTAATTGAAAATGTCACATTTTTATCATTTAAGAAGATTTGGTTATCTCCAATAAGCTCAATCTTGCATTGATTTGCATGTGTCACACATGCGTTTTCATCATCTAAATCAATGTCATTTTTGATACAATCATACGCAATGGCACGGTACATAGCGCCCGTGTCAATGTGCGTAAAGTTTAATTTTTTTGCTAATGCTTTTGCGATGGTACTTTTCCCAGAGGCACTGGGACCATCAATTCCAATATTAAACACAATTCATCTCCTTATTCATGTTTACATTACCTAAGAACAAAGTGTTTAATCAGGATGGCTACACCCAGAATGATTCCTGCCAGTGCAATGGTTAAAATCCCATTAACAAAACGACTCTTTCTTAATTCTTTTCGATCAAAATCGCCAATGACTGTATTGTCTTCTGCGGCTTCTTGAATAGATTCTTCATGTACAACATCAATGATTTCATCTTGATCAACTTCAACTGTTGCAGTTAAGTCAATTGATTGTAAGTTTTCTTTTTCTATTTCACGTGTGAGTGCTAGAAATTCTTGTGTGATATCACGTTCTTCAATTTCAGCAGGTTCCGCCTTAGTGCGTTTTGCTGGGAAGTTGAGATCATCTTTTGGACCTTTATAAATGTAATTTGACTCATCTTCAAGTTCATTCATTTTCTGAAGATAATCATTCCAAAATGGATCGAAATCTGTTTCACTTGAACTCTCTTCAACAGGTGCTTCAAAATTTTGTTCCAGCGTTTTAAAAATATCCTCTTTTTCTTGTGGTGTTTCAGTTTCAACTTCCGCAAAATTCTTACTTTGTAATGAATCAATCAGTGCATCAGTATCAATGGTTTCTGATTCATTGATCTCATTAATTTCATTGAGTAAATCTTGTTCTAATGAGGCTTCTTGAATGGCAGCGTCAAAGTCGATGGCATCCTCTTCCATCTTGACTAAGTCATCAAATCCAATGGGTTCATTTGTTGTATCAAATGGTGTTGGCTCTAAGCTTTGTGCTTGGATCTCTTCTAAAATATTTTGTTCAGTATCATCGACTCTACGATGTCCTTTTTCAATATTGTATGACTTCACTTCATCTAAAAAATCTTTTAAGTATTCATTCTCAAAAGTTTCGTATTTTTTCAAGTCAACTTCTTTCGCGCGTGTAGGTTCATAACTTGGATCAGTATCTTGAATCATATCTTCAAAATTATCTTGATCAATCTTATTCAAACGATTTGCATAAGAAGATAATTGATGGTTTTGTATCCCATGATCTACTTCAGAAGAAAGCTTTTCTCTAAGCTCCTTATAACGCTCCATACGTGTTTTCATTTATTCCCTCACCTCTTATAAAATTATATCATACTTAGCTTAACATTCTATTAAATACGGGGTAAATTAAATTAAAAACTAAAATAATTAAAGTTGTTTTTATGATATTAAATGGAATGAATATAGACAGAATCATATCCATTCTAATTTCTTGTGCAATTTTATAAATTGGCATGGATATAAAGTAATTAAATACATTAATGCTCAATGTCACAAAGAGTATGACACCAACATACCATGCAATTCTTTTTAAGGTTGTTTTTGGTTTCACCATGACCAGTGGTATCATCACAAGTGATGCATACACGAAATTTGTCAGTTCTCCAATAAGCTGTGAGTTTTTAAGCAGTAAATGTAGTATGTTTTTAATCAATGCAACAAGCAGTCCTGGGCCAATACCCATGGTATATCCTGCAATAATCACAAACACATCACTGAAATCAAATTGTAATGGATCTACAATCTTAAACTCCCACATAAAAAATATGTAAGATAATCCTGACAATAATGCAATACGAACCAAATTTCGAGTAGTAATTTTTTTCATTAAAATAACCTCCTGTGCGAAAAAAATATACACTCAAGGCCATCATAAAAAAAATATGCTTCTTTCATCCAGACTGTACTGTCGCCACTGGAATTTCACCAGTTCATGTCTAAGTTAGACTCGTGGGGTTTACCACCGGTCGGGATTTTCACCCTGCCCTGAAGTATTTCCTATATATTATATAGCATGTTGCACTAAAATACCAACAATTTAAAGGATCACTGTGGTTAAAAAAGACAAAAGTTCAAAAATAAATTTTGAACTTTCTTAAATTTCTCTTATTTTGCACGTCCAGTATATTTACCATCAGTTGTATTCACCATGACAATTTCGCCACGATCCACAAATAATGGGACACGGATTTCAAAACCTGTTTCTAAAACAGCATTCTTTTGTGCATTGGTTGCGGTATCACCTTTTACTGCAGGTTCAGCTTCAGTCACTTCAAGTGCCATTTTTTCTGGCAATTGAACGCCCAATACTTCGTTTTCAAACATAATTACAGTAACATCTGTATTTTCTTTCAGGAAGTTTAATTCCCATTCCAATACTTCTTTCGCAAGTTCTATTTGTTCGTAAGTTTCACTGTCCATAAATACAAGTGTTGATCCTGCATCATATAAATACTGCATTGTTTTCTTTTCAATGTGTGCAAGTTTAATCTTGTCTCCACCTGTAAAAGTTAATTCAGTGATTGAACCACTGTGCATGTTTTTAACCTTAACTTTAACGATCATTTGGCGCATTGCCGTTTTATTTTGTGATTGTCCTAAAACTTGATAAAGGTCGCCTTCATGCAAGATGGCCATGCCCGTTCTTAAATCATTTGAAGAAATCATTTTATCTACCTCCATTTACTCCTCTATTATAGCATAAGTAAAGGCATAATTGATATCTCCAGTGAATGAAACTGTACATTTTTTATCTTCACAATCATACATGATATCAACAGAATCAATCACATGTTTCTTAGGTTGATTGGGATAAGTATCCTTAAGAAATTTTATGGCTTTTGTTTCTAGTTCTAATTGTTTATCAATGATTTCTAGGTATCTTTTCTCTTCTTGATAATCTTGAACTCTTTTAAAGGAAACATGAAACCATGAAATAAAAAACATATATAAAATCAACACCCAAACAAGCACCACCCCTTTACGGGATTTTAAAAGAGAGTTCATGTGCTTCACCTTCAATACTAAACATTAATGTTAATGGACTACACCTAAAAGATCCTTCTGTGACATTTTCCAACAGGATTTCATAACCTGGTCTTTTCACTAAGCGTGCATTATGATACAGCACTTCAAACTCATTAAATGTGAGCAGTTCTTTCGTACAAGTTTTTAAATGATTGCGATTTATAAACTGTTGAAATTGTCTTTTAAATATTTCAGTTTGAGTTGTTTCACTGATTGAAACATGATGCATTACATTTAAAATGCCAATCACAAGTGTTGTTAGTGTGCTTAAAAACATCAAACCAATCAACATTTCAACTAAAGTAAATCCGCGTTTATCCATAAAAACTCCATGAATACAAATAAAAGATGCACAATTTGAAGTAATATTATCAATGAAACCAAGACTTCGATCAATACATTCCCTTTATTCACAACGATAACGTCCCATCCCCAGTTGAAATACACAAGTCTTCTTATTGATTGAGATGGTCTGTGCATGATTGATGTTGCCATTTGCGTTAAAGTGAAGTGTCTTATTAAGCTCACATTTCTCTTTTGAGCTCATCGCTTTTAATTGACAGTGTACTGGATTGAAATAATCATAATGAAAAAGTGTGGGTTTGATTGAAAAGATTAGTGTTAGACTTACAAGTATAAAAAGCACCAACATCATTTCAATCAATGTAAAACCTTTATTCATGTGCTTGACCTGATACGATGCGAATGGCTTGATTGTTGTTGCATTTGGTTTGATTCTCACTTAAAAAACCAGCAGATACAATCTGACCTATATCAGTGGGGACAGCTTCAAATTTTAAGCGATACTGAAGGATGGCTGCATCGACTACCTTGAGTTGTGCCTTACATCCTTTCTCATCAATGACCTCTGTTGTCTTGGTGATATTAGGCATGGTTAAAAGAAACAAAACCACAATCACACCCATCACAATGATCATTTCTAAAAGTGTAAATCCTTTTTTCATCATATAAATACCTCCATTATAGATAAGGGTTGAAATAAAAACACATAATAAATGCCAATAAAGATAAAGATATACGTATAAATACATGCTTTAAAAAGCGTCACGATTTGCGATATTTCTTGTGTAATCATCATCTCTAAAATATCAATGTATTCGTCTAAACTTTTTGAAATATCTTGATTATAAAACCCCTTTTTAAAATACAAGATAAAGTATGGGTTAAAAAAAGCATGGTCCAAGGCTTCTGTAATGGGTTCTCCTTGAGTGATTTTTTCATAAACAAGATATCCCAGCCACTTCACATCTTCTATACCTGTACTTTTTTTAATCTGTTTGAAGAAGTCTTGTGTCGTATATTTTCGTTTTAATAAAAATACATAGACTAAAGAAAATCTTAACGTTAAGATATTGCGAACTGTTTTCATAAATTTAAAGTTATGAAATCGAATATAAACAAGGTATCTAAAGTCTTTTTGAGAAAGTAAAAGACTAATAACAACAAAAATGATAAGTACTAAAATCCATAAAAATTTTAATAAAGAACTGAAACCATAAATAATGTTGAGCGACAGTTTCTCTATTTGATAGTCTTTTAGCATGTTTAAGATGGATGGCGCAAATTTTTGGTTGAAAAATAAGGTAAGCATAAAACTTAAAACAAATAAGAACAGTGGATAGGTTAGTTTTTCTAACAGCAGTTTCTTAAGTTTTGTATCTATCTTTTCATATTGAAGGTTAAACGTGAGGTTATCAAGAACGCCCATTTCAGTAAAATAAACATCAGATACAAACATCGCATATTGTTCGAGTGATTCAAAGGGTAGATTTAAAGCGTTACGAATCTCTTCATATGAAAACTTATGAGATATCATGCCTGTAATAATCGGTGCAAGTGGCTTATGTTGTTTCTTATTCAGCCTTGTTTTGAAGTTCATAAAAAGCATCCTTTAAATTTTCCTTTGTGCGTACATCAAAGATAAACTGAACATCTTGGGATTGTATTTCAATCTTTTGGTATACAAGTCCCTTAAGTACGGTAATGAGTTCTTGATTTGAGATCCCTAAATTCACTAATCGCATCAAGACTTCATCAACATCACCTGCATGAAGTGTTGTGATGAGCAAGTGACCACTCAAAGCGGCACGTACCGCTTGTTTAAGGTCTTGTGTGGTTCTTATTTCACCAATGACCAAGATGTCTGGATCATGTCTTAAGAGCTGTGTGATGTGTTTGTTTAAGTCATGATCTTCACACTCAATTTGAATCAAATGATCAATGTATTTTTCTATGGGGTTTTCTAAGGTAAAGATTTCTTTGTCTTCTAGTTCATTGAGCCCTGAAAATAATGTGGTTGACTTCCCTGCACCTGTTTTACCACAGAAGATGACCAGACCATGACTCTCTTGGAACATTTTTCTTATTTTAGAAACATCTCTAAGATCAATACCACATTGATCTAAATTCTCGATGGGATTCACATTGAGAATTCTTAAAACACCATGTTCCCTTGCCTTATTTTCTAAAACCGCAAAACGTAAATAGTAAGTTGTATTGTGAATGATGTATTGAAAGCTACCTGTTTGAAGTCTTCCAAAACTTTCAAGATAAATATTGGCTTTGTATTTAATAAAGGTGTAAAAACTTCTACAGTCTTCTACTTTAAATGTCTTTACTTTAATTTTATGCTTTCTTAAAATAACCATGTTGTGCTGTGCATCAATATGGATGTCTGTAATCTTCAGTGAGATGGCAAGATGCATCAATTGGTCAAATAATACTGCGAAGTGTTCCATAGTATTAAGTAGTAAAATTGATTTAAAAATCCTACAAAAAAAGACAGCTAAGCTGCCTTGAAGTGATTGATAAATGGGTTATGTTTGATTTCTGTTTGAAGTGTGGTTTTGTTGCCGTGACCTGGATAAAGGATATAATCTTTATCACCATAGCTTTTGATAAAAGACAGAATGGCTTCTTTCATATCTTGTTCACTGCCTGTTGGTAGGTCCATACGACCCACTGAATCTTTAAATATAAAGTCTCCATCAAAGATATGATTATCAATGATAAAGGACACAGAGCCTTTTGTATGGCCTGGTGTTTCAACCACATTGAATTTAAAGGGTCCAATTTCTAAATCACCTAAGTTTAAGGGCGTAATTTTTGCCTTAATTGAAACAATTTCTGGTGTCATTGTAGAGAGGTTTAGTTGTGGATTTTGTGGCCAGTCTCTTTCTTTTTCAGTTAAATATACAGGACACTTTGTTTTATTCACAATCGCATCAACCCCTGATATATGATCAAAGTGTGCATGGGTTAATAAGATCGCAAGGACTTCATATCCTTCTATTTTCTCAAGTAATTTATTTGGATTGTTTTGAATTTCAAGACACGGATCAATCACAATCATTTGATGATCGATTGAAATAAAGTATGTATTGGATGAAGCATAACCGCTGACTATTTTTTGAATGTTCATGTTGACCTCCTTATAAAAAGAAAATACACCAAAATATTGGTGTATGATTCTTATCTTTTTTCTTTGTGTAGCACATGCTTGCGTTCGCGTGGGCAGTATTTTGTTACTTCCATACGATCAGGATGAATACTTTTATTACGTGTTGTTATATAATTTTCTTCATTGCAACTTGTGCATTTTAATGTAACTTGATGTCTCATATAAACCTCCAAACTTTTAGCTCATATATTATAACATAAATTAATTAGAATTCATATAAATATCAACAACTTTGGGTGTAATGTCCTTACAGATGTTGGGATAATCGTTACCATAATAGGCTCCAGAGTGAATACAACTGGTCGCAATCTTTGGTTTTTCAAAGGGCGCAAAGAGAATAAATGCATTATTGATCATGTTTTTCCCGCCATTATCTGTATACTCAGCCGTTCCTGTTTTACCAGCGGATGTATAAGATTTGGTTGCATAATTACCACAATCTCCGCGCACATTACAGAGTCTGAATCCTTCACGAACGCGCTCTAAATTGTTTTTACCATCAATCTCATTTAGAATGACTGGATCATTTTTTAAAATGATTGTATTGTCAATGCTGTTTCTGATTTCTTTAACTAAGTGTGGTTGTAGACGATAGCCTTCATTTCCAACGGTTGAGATATATTGGTTTAACTGCATGGCATTATAGTTATCATACTGCCCTACCGCAAAGTTTAAAAGTAAACCAGCTTGTTGGTTTGCCCCTTTATATCCAAGCTCTTCACGTGGAAAATCAATCATGGTCTCAACACCCAGCCCAAATTGACCAAAATAGTTTCTAAGTAGTGCGAAAGTATTTTCAATGGGTTTTGAGAATATAAGTGGTTCATTTGGAATATAACTTGCCCCACCCATTCTAATCGCCACAATAAACATATAAATGTTACTGGATCTTTGTAAGGCTGTTAAATCGGTCACACTTCCTAAGTTAGTCCAAGATACACGGGGTTGTGTACCTGCGATATAGAGTGGACTATCGTTAATTGCTTCATTGGGTTTCACAACACCTTCTTGAAGCCCTGCATAAACCGTAGCCCCTTTAACAACAGACCCTACCGGGAAGGCTTCAAGTAAAACAGTCGAAGGATCATTGTAGATTTCACCTTTACTTGTTTCTCTTAATCCAACAATGGAAAGGATATCGCCAGTTTGTGGATCACTTAAGACAAAATCAATCCCATGCATATATTCACGTCTTGGTTGGTTTTTAATGGCATTCCACTGATCTTTAACCACTTTCTCAACTTGTTCTTGAAGTTTTAAATCAATGGTTAAGAATAAATCGTGGCCTTTTCTTCCGGCAACAGTTTGAATGCTTTCTCCTGTTGTTGCGTCGGTTCTGTATTCTGATTTCACGCCAGATAAGTATTCCTCGTATTGGTATTCTAAACCACTGACCCCAATTTTATCATTATTGGAGTACCCTTTGGCACTCATATAACTTAATTTTTCTACTGGGATATCTTGAATATTTCCAATGAGACTTTGAAGTCCATCGGGTCCAACATAATCTCTTTCCCAAGTTGTACCCCAAGTAAATCCAGGGAAATCATATTGGTTTTCTGAAAGATAAGAAATATCTTCATCACTGGCATTTTCCAAGATGACTGCTGCATTTCTTTGTGTTTGATTGTTCATTTTTAAATAAATTTTGAACGCTTCTTTTTCAAGATCAGTAAGCGTCTCGATTAATTCATCACTAACACGTTCAAGTTTTAACTTATCAATCGCATCATCATCATAATCGAGTGCTTTCATTTCATCATTGGTGACTAAGTCAGCGCCATAGTCATTTAAGAATAGATACAAGTCTTTAAGTTCACGTGGCATTAAGTCAAAATCAACTTCATAACGTTGTGCAAATTTATATGCCAAATCCCATTGTGTTTGGGTGCTAATGCTGTAGTTTGTATAAAAGTTAATCGTATTGATGGGCTTGTTTGTGACAAGAAGCTGACCATTACGATCATATATTTCACCACGGGCAGTCCCAATGCTCATGGGCGCCAATTCTTTTGAAGCGACCAAATCAGTATAGTAATCATGATTCACAATTTGAACATAGTAAAGTCTTCCTATTAAAGATGTTGCAACCAAAGCCATGGCCATCATTAAAAGTATCAAACGTTTATTAATGATCTTATTCAGATCTAAATCATTTTGAAGATGTTCACTGCTTCCTTTGTATTTATCTTTTTTAAAAAAGTTCATACTAATCTTCTTTCATTCTTTGTTGGCGTTCTAAAGCCCGTTCTTTCTTTTGACGTCTGATATCTTGACGAATCACTTCTCGACGTTTTTGTTGCATTAATTTTTCAATTTTCTGCTTATGTTTTTTCTTATAACCAGGTTTTACTTTAACTTTTTTACGTTTCAGTTTATTTACGACTTCTTGATCAAGTTTTCTACTTCTTCTTTCAAAGTTAAAGAACGATCTTGCGTCTTGAATTTGGTTATTGTGTACGCGTTTAAATTTAAATTGAATGTTGTTGTTAATAAGACGAGAAATCGCATTTTGATCTGTATCATCTACCAAACTGATACAATATCCATCTCTACCTGTACGCCCCGTACGTCCTGCACGGTGTGTATAGAAGGATAAATCATGGGTTGGGATGTTTGCGTTAATAACATGTGAAATTTCAGGCAAATCAATCCCACGCGCAGCCAAGTCACTCGCAATAATATAGCGAACTTGTCCTGTACGAATGCGTTTAACGATTTGTGTTCTTTGTCTATCTTCAACGCCACCA
>CAYSBB010000049.1:0-9501 GCA_964429205.1 uncultured Erysipelothrix sp. | reverse complement strand
ATTGTTACACCATCACAAGATATGGTTTTAGGAAACTACTACCTCACCATGGAAGAAACAAAAGAAGAGTTCTACCAAAAAGCAGTTGAACTAGAAGCTTTAGGTGATCACAAATCAGCCCTTAAATGGCGTCGATATGGTGATCACGAAGGTAAAATCTTTAGAAACATGAATGAAGCTGTGATGGCCAATGAACGTGATCTTATTCATATTCATACCCGTATTGCAGTGCGTGCATCTTCATTAGATAAATCAACCTTCACACCCCAACAATCAAATAAATATTTAGTAACCACACTTGGAAAACTTATCTTTAACGATATGTTCCCAGAAGATTTCCCTTACTTAAACGAGGTAAGTCGCGATAACTTTAAGATCACACCTGATAAATTCTTTGTCGAACCTGGTCAAAATATTAAAGAGCGCATTGCACAAATGCCACTGAACGCAGACTTTAAGAAAAAAGACTTAGAAGTCATTATTTCTGAAATCTTTGAGCGTTACTCAATTGAAAAAACATCTGAAATTCTTGATAGTATTAAGGATTTAGGATTTGAACACTCCACTAAAGCAGGTATTACAGTGGCCTTGACAGACGTTAATACATCTGAAAACAAAGCTGAATACATTGAAGTGGGTAAAGAAAAAGCAGCACGTCTGATGACACAATTCGAAAGAGGTCGTTTAACACCTCAAGAATGGGAAGCAAAACTCATGCAGTTATGGGATGGTGTTAAGGATGAAGTCGGTAGTGAACTGATGGAAAACTTAGACCGTAAAAACCCAATTAACATGATGGCTGACTCAGGTGCGCGTGGTAACGTATCGAACTTTATTCAGTTAGCGGGTATGCGTGGTTTAATGGCCAAGCCTACACAAAGTAAATCAACTGATGGCTACTCACCAAGTATTATTGAGGTGCCAATCTACTCATCATTCCGTGAAGGATTGAACGTGAGTGAGTTCTTTATCTCAACCCACGGGGTACGTAAAGGATTAACCGATACGGCGCTTAAGACTGCTGAATCTGGATACTTGACACGTCGTTTGGTTGACGTTGCACAAGATGTTCTGATTACAGAAGAAGACTGTGATGCAGCAGAAGGTTACTTAGTACGTGAAATTCGCGATGAGAAATCTAACACAACCATCGAATCACTCTATGATCGTTTGGTAGGTCGTTACATTAAAGAAACCATCGTTGATCCACTCACAAAAGAAGTGATTATTGAAGAAAATGATTTCATTGATGAAATTATCGCAAAACGCATTGTGGATACAGGTATTAAAGAAGTTACGATTAGAAACGTCTTTACTTGTGATGCACACCGTGGAATCTGTGCAAAATGTTATGGACGTAACATGGCAACAGGTGAAGTGGTTGAAATTGGTGAAGCAATTGGTATTATGGCCGCTCAATCAATCGGTGAGCCAGGTACACAGTTAACCATGCGTACCTTCCATACCGGAGGGGTAGCGGCAGCAGGTGGAGAGGATATCACACAAGGTCTTCCTCGTGTTGAAGAATTATTCGAAGCCAGAACACCAAAACTTGGCGCTGTGATTTCACAAGTTGAAGGTCACATCACTGCGATTGAAGCCAATGATGATGGTCTTGGATATACCATTACTGTTACAGGTGAATCACAAGATGGTGATGCAGACAACATTAAAGTTGTTGACCACAAGACACTTCCAAACCAACAAGCACGTCAATGGCTCAAAGTGGGCTCAAAAGTCCGCGCTGGTGAGAAGTTAACAGAAGGGTCTGTTGATCCAAAACAACTCTTAGAAGTTGCAGGAAACCAAGATGTACAGCACTATATCTTAAAAGAAGTTAAGAAAGTATACCAAAGCGGTGGAATCGAAATTTCTGACAAGCATATTGAAGTGATGATCCGTCAAATGATGCGTAAAGTACACATCGTAGATGGTAACGACACAGGCCTATCACCCGGTGTTCAAATGGATATTGAACGTCTACTTGAAATTAACGAGCGCGCAATCCTATCAGGCATGCTACCAGCACGTTATATGCCAACCATTATGGGTATTACAAAGGCATCTGTTGCGACTGAATCATTCCTATCAGCGGCATCATTCCAGGAAACAACAAAAGTCCTTACACAAGCAGCCGTTAAATCTAAAGTTGACCCACTCATTGGTCTGAAAGAAAATGTTATTGTTGGTAAGATGATTCCAGCAGGAACAGGTTATCCAGGTCATAGAAAATCAACAGATAAGATTATCAAACTGGCACAAGAACTTAAAGAAGCACGTGAAAAACGCAATGAAGAAGAGGAAGAAATTTCCATTCTCAGCGAAATTGCACGCGCTTAATCAAAACAATGTACGCCATGGGGTCTCTCATGGCGTTTACAGTTAGGAGACATCATGAAAATAACAATCAGAAAAGACATGCAAGACTTTCTCAAAGACCCACTTCTAAAAGCAGGTTATGAAATTTATCTTGAAGGCGAAAAAGACAGTTATGATTCAGAGATGTTTATTGGATATGCAAGTTCCAATTTACATAATGGAACCTATCCAAATTTAAAAACCATTCAACTCTTAAGTGCAGGGTATGATGGTTTAGATTTAGAAAGACTTAAAGAAGAGAAAATTACTGTTATGAATGCCAGAGGCGTTTACAGTGAACCCATTGCAGAATTTGTTCTTGCGAACATTCTATACAGCATGAAGGATTTGGATATCTTAAAATCAAATCAAGATAAAAAGGAATGGAACAGATCCAATGCATTGCCTTTAAGTCTTATCGATAAAAAAGTATTTCTATTGGGTACAGGAAGCATCAATGAAGAAGTTGCGAAAAGACTGCATGTCTTTAAAGCACAAACCATTGGCTTTAACTCAGATGGTCGTGATTTGGAACACTTTGATTTATGTCATCCTTTAAGTCAAATGCCAGACATGATTCATGAAGCTGATATTATTGTTGCTTCTTTACCATCCAATAAGCACACCATCCATTTATTCAACGGAGCACTCTTTGATAAAATTAAAGAAAATGCCATCTTTGTGAATGTGGGACGTGGTAGCTTACTGGATGAAAAGGACATACAAAATCATACAAAGCACTTAAAAAAGATCATCTTAGATGTCTTTGAAGAAGAACCTTTAAGTAAAGATTCTTATCTTTGGGAAGAAGAAAACGTGGTTATTACGCCACATATTTCCTTCTTTTCTGAAAGAAATAACCAAAATCGTTTAGATTTGGTCTTTGAAAATATAAAACGTTTAAAAAATAAGCAAAGCTTAAAAAATCAGATACTATAATGGTTAGAATTATTGCAATTGGTTTAAGATTGCGTTATAATTAACAAGGTTATTTTAGCTGACTAATTGGAGGTGTAATTATGGCAAAAACTGATGTATCAACTGCTTATCGTCAACTTAAGTCTAAAAATATTAAAACTAGAAAACGTGCTCTTAGAATCATTAGAGAACACAAGAAAAAAGTTAAAGCATTGAATAAATAATATGAGTAAAAAAGCTGCTTCAAGTTTAAGCAGCTTTTTTGTGATGTTATAAGAGAAATATGTTAAAATAATAACGAAAGGAATTGTATGAACAATTACTACACAGAGATCATAGAAAGCATTCAAAATCATATCGATCAAAAGGAATATGACCAAGCGCTTGAAAAACTCATTGTAGAGTTATCAATGCCATATATTCCTGATGACAGTAAAGTAAAATTTGAATCACTTTTAAGAGAAATCAAAGCATTAGAACCACAGAAATCATCGCTTTTAACAGATATCGAAAGTATTAAAGATGCATTTTTAATGTCTGAAGATATGAAAGTAAAAGCACTGAACTCTATGGAGTCCTTAAACTTAAGACCCTATCTTGAAGACATTCAAGATATCTTAAATTTAGAGATGGATGACATGATGAAACGCATGGTTTTAATGATTGCTTTAGAACAAGATTTAGATTTTACATATGATGTGACTTTAGAGGGTGAACAACACCGCATAAATCTAAAAGAAATAGAAAATCCCTTTACACACCCACACTATCAAAAGGTATATATGGACCTCAATGATATGCTGGGATCATATGACCCATCGCTTCTGAAATTATGTTTGGATGAGCTGAATTTAAATATTATGGCCCATTTCCCATTCATACACGAAACACTCAGTGCAACTGAGATCTTAGAAGTTGTGAACTCATATATGCATAAAGGGTAAAAGGCATGCAAACACATGCAATATAAGGTATTATTGTAGTGGATTGATGTGATTTGGCACTCATTTGTTGACAGTGCCAAACCATGTGTTATAATTGTACAGTACTTAGGAGGATATTATGAAATCTACATGGACATTAAATGAAAATTCAAGCGGTCAACTACGCGTAGAAGTTGATCCAACAGTTTGGGAAAAAGCCCAAGAGAAAGCACTTGATGCTTTAGTTAAAAACGTTGAAATTGAAGGCTTTAGAAAAGGTCAAGCACCTAAGAAATTAGCCGCTAAAAAAGTTGGAGAACAACAAATCTTAATGGATGCAATTAACATTGTTGCAAATGATGCATTTGTCGATGGCGCAAAAGAACATAACTTAGAGCCAGTTGCACAACCATCATTAGATGTTGAAAGCATGACAAAAGAAGAAATTACATTACTCTTTGACATTACAGTCAAACCAGAAGTGGAACTTGGTGAATATAAAGGAATCGAAGTCGCAAGCGAAGACATTACAGTGAGCGATGAAGATTTAAATGCAGAACTTGAAAAACTACAAGAAGCAAACGCTGAACTTGTTGTTCAAGAAGATGTAGAAGTAGAAAACGGCCATACCGTAGTGATCGACTTTGAAGGATTCAAAGACGATGTAGCTTTCGAAGGTGGAAAAGGTGAGAACTATAACTTAGAAATTGGTTCAAACTCATTCATTCCAGGATTTGAAGAAGCATTAATCGGTATGAAACCAGGTGAAGAGAAAGACGTTGAACTTTCATTCCCTGAAAACTATCACGTTGAAGAATTAAAAGGTCAACCTGTTGTGTTTAAAGTAGCATTACACGAAGTTAAAGTCCGTGAAATTCCAGAATTAAACGACGACTTTGTCGCAATGTTAGACCGTGAAGGTATTAACACTTTAGATGAACTTAAAGAAGATATCCTCAACACCCTAACAAAACAACGTGAAGAAATGGAAGCAGATCGTGTTAACGATGAACTGATTACTAAAGTTGCAGAAAATGCAAAATTAGACATTCCACAAGTCATGGTTGATGAAGAATTAGAACAAATGTTCAACGAATTCAACCAACGTCTTGCACAACAAGGCCTAAACTTTGAATTATATTCACAAATCTTAAATCAAACAGAAGAAGATATTAAAGAAACAATGAAAGAAGATGCGTTCAAACGCGTTCGTTCACGTTTAGTTTTAGAGAAGATTGCAGATGTTGAAGACCTAAAAGTTGAAGCTGAAGACATTGAGAAAGAATACAACACAATCTCAGAAATGTACGGTTTAGAACTTGAGCAAATCAAGCAAATCATTTCTCAAGAACAACTTACTTATGATATCTTACTTCGTAAGGCGGTTGAACTCGTACAAGAATCACGAGCATAAAAGCAAAAGACGCCTAGCGTCTTTTTTTACCAAAAAAAGGAGGGATTTTGATGAGCGTAGAAAATACAATGAACTTACCTGTAGTGGCAACACGTGGGCTGGTTTTATTTCCAAATCAAGAAATCTTGATTGAAGTAGGTCGTCCAAAAAGCATGAATGCGATTGAAGAAGCAGAAAAATACTTCAACGGTCATGTCCTTTTAGTGAGCCAAAAAGACGTATTAACAGATGATCCAAAAGAAGAAGAACTCTATACTGTTGGGACTCTTGCGCATATTAAAAATGTTAAGCATAAACAAGGATTCTTAAGGGTAACATTCTCTGGACTTCAACGTGCAAGTATTGCATCTATTAATGAAGACAGCCAAATGTTATTTGGAACCATCAATCTATTAGAAGATGAGTTGGGTAATCCAGATGAAGAGGCAGCACTCATTCGCGCCATTAATCGTGAAATTAAAAACGCTGTGGCTTTTGAAAGAACACAAAACTTAGGGGGATCCATAAACATTCCTAAAGAATTTTGGGATAACTTCTTATTCCAGAGCATGCCTGCAACACAACTTGCAGACCAGTTTGCGCAACACTTTCCACTTTCATTAGAACAAAAACAAGAACTACTCGAAACACTCAACATCAACAAACGTATTGAAATCATTCTCAGTGCCATTCAACGTGAAAAAACAATCAGTGATATCGAATCCGATATTAATGAGCGCGTTAAGGGCCGTATAGAAGAGAACCAACGCGAATACTACTTACGTGAGAAGATGCGTGCCATTCGTGAAGAATTGGGCGATGTGGCGGATGTCAGTGAAGACAGCGATGAATTCAGAAAAATGATTGAAGAAAATCCATATCCTGAAAACATCAAAGAAAAAGCACTCGCAGAATTACAACGCTACGAAATGCTGCCACAAGCATCTGGTGAATCAGGTGTTGTAAGATCATACTTAGAGTGGTTACTCAATACACCATGGTGGCAAGAAACAAAAGATAACGATGACTTAATCAAAGTTAGAGAAACTTTAGATGCTGATCACTATGGATTAGAAAAAGTAAAAGACCGTATTATGGAATACTTGGCTGTAAAACAAATGACAGGGACACTGGATGCCCCAATTCTTTGTTTGGTCGGTCCTCCAGGGGTTGGTAAAACATCCCTTGCATCATCCATTTCACGTGCATTAAACCGTGAATTTGTGAAAGCTTCCTTAGGTGGCGTTCGTGATGAAGCCGAAATCCGTGGACACAGAAGAACTTATCTTGGATCACTGCCAGGACGTATCATTCAAGGCATGAAAAAAGCAGGGGTTGTCAACCCAGTATTCTTACTTGATGAAATTGATAAGATGGCATCAGACTATAAAGGTGACCCATCCAGTGCCATGTTAGAAGTACTGGATCCAGAACAAAACAAAATGTTCTCAGATCACTACTTAGAAGAGCCTTATGATCTTTCAAATGTTATGTTTGTAGCAACCGCAAACTATCTTGGAGATATTCCAGAACCCTTAAGAGATCGTCTAGAAATCATTCAACTCAGTTCATATACTGAAGAAGAAAAACTCAACATTGCGAAAGAACACTTAATTCCAAAACAATTAAAAGTGAATGGACTAAAGAAATCGCAATTCAGAATTGGTGAACCACAACTTCGTTTCCTCATTCGTCACTACACACGTGAAGCCGGTGTACGTCAATTAGAGCGTGTTATTGCATCACTTTGTAGAAAGACCGTCCTTGCCATCCTTAAAGACAAAGAAGCGAAAATCTCAATCACAAATGGCTTGATTGAAGAGTGGCTTGGAAAACATCAATTCGAATATGGCCGTAAAGAAAAAGAAAACCAAGTGGGTGTTGTGACAGGTCTTGCCTATACATCATTTGGTGGCGACGTACTGCCTGTAGAAGTAACATACTTCGATGGTAAAGGACGCCTCAACGTTACCGGTCAATTGGGTGATGTCATGAAAGAATCTGCAGAAATTGCGATGGGTTATGTTCGTGCAAATGCACATGACTTAGGCATCGATAAAGATTTCTTTGAAAAACAAGACATTCACATTCACGTACCTGAAGGTGCTGTCCCTAAAGATGGACCAAGTGCGGGAATTACCCTCACAACCGCTTTAATCTCAGCCTTAACCAAAAAAGAAGTCTTCTCTGATATTGCGATGACTGGTGAAGTAACCTTAAGGGGACACGTCCTTGCGATTGGTGGCTTAAAGGAAAAATCCTTAGCGGCACACCGCGTTGGGATTACACGCATTGTCATGCCAAAATCAAATGAGAAAGACATGGATGAAATTCCAGATGTGGTGAAAGAATCCATTGAATTCATTCCAGTAGAAAACATGTCACAAGTTCTCAAGGCAGCGCTTGTATAATGAAGGCACATGATGCAAAACTCATTTTATCATGTGCAAGTTCTGAGCAATTTCCAGAAACAAACAAACCAGAAGTGGTAATGGTAGGGAAATCAAACGTGGGTAAATCCAGTTTGATTAATGCTCTTACCAACCGTAAGAACTTAGCGTTTGTGGGAAATACCCCTGGAAAAACAAGGCTCATAAACTTCTATGATATTAATGAAGACTTGTTGTTGGTGGACGTTCCAGGTTATGGCTATGCCAACCGATCACACCAAGAACAAAACGATTACGCAAAACTGATGGATGCTTACTTTGAACTGAGAACACCAGCGCTGATGTTAATATTGATTGATATTAGACGCGGGATCAGTGAAGAAGATATCATGATGATGGATTTGGCTGATTACTATGGTATTGAGCCAATCATTATCCTTTCTAAATCTGATAAAGTCTCACGCAGTAAAGCCATTCAAGAAAAGCGTAAAGCAGAAACAAGAACAGGCCTAGAAGTCTACTTGTTTTCAACACTTGATAAGGTTCACACAGACCCTATCAGAAAACAAATTTACCAAAAGATTTAAGGTTGAGAAATCAACCTTTTTTCAACATTAAAGGAGGCTTATCATGCACCAAAAAAGAATTGATTTTACATTAGACTTAGTCAAAAAAGCGGGAGAAAACATTCGCACTTTAATGTCACAAGATTTAGAAATAGAAACAAAGTCCAGCGACTCTGACTTTGTGACCAATGTGGACAAACAAACGGAAATCTTCTTAGTTAAAAAAATTCAAAATGAATATGAAAACCAAGACTTCCTAACAGAAGAAAACACCACCCCAAGACAAGATAGTAAACAGTTATGGATTATCGATCCCATTGATGGCACCACAAACTTTATCTTTCAAAGAAAAAACTTTGCGATATCCATTGCATATTATGAAGACAAAAAACCAGTATTTGGGATTGTTTATGATGTGATGCATGATGATTTATATCTTGGTATTACTGGTAAGGGCGCGACATTAAATGGCAAAAAACTTGAAGTGAAAGATCCGACATTAAATCTTAAAAATAGTATTGTTTGTGCAGATTATAGTGTGTTATCTCTATTTCCACATGGCGCAAATCATTTCATGGAAAGTGTTTTATCACAGCGTTATCTGGGTTCTGCCGCCATTGAAATATGCATGGTCGCAAAGGGCGATGCACATGCTTATGTTTCAAAAAGCTTAAAGGTATGGGATGTTGCGGCTGGTGTCATTATCCTTAAAGAAGCAGGTGGAACCTTCTTTTTTGGAGGACATGATGATGCGATTTATCTTCATGATAAAGGGGGCGTCTTTATCAGTGCTCAAACACAAACTATCAAAAATGAGCTTGAAAATATGATGGATTTTGCTTGTTTACAGGAGATTCTCTAGTTTTTTCATTTAATCGCCCTAAATATTAGAAAATTTATATAATCCTGACTTTGACAGATGAATAGAATAAAAGTTCAAGCTAAGCCTCTAA
>CAYSBB010000048.1:0-9539 GCA_964429205.1 uncultured Erysipelothrix sp. | reverse complement strand
ACAAGTTCTGCAATCTTATAAAGTGGCATTTCGACTTCTTGAATCAAATCAATGGCTCTTTGAATCCTGGCTTTTGTAAGGTATTCTGTAAAACTCATATTATATTCTCTTTGGAAGCGATTGTTGATGGAGCTGGCACTTTTTTCTGTGAGTTCCGTTAGATCGTGCATGGTAATGCGATCTTTAATATGTGCTTCTATAAATTCAATGACTTTTGTTAAAGAAACGGAATCAACATTTTTTCGCTCTAATACTTGATAAGGATCTGTTTCAGGTTTTTGGTAAGACGCACGCATTTCAATTTGAGTTTTGGCTTTTTCTAAGGCTGAGATTAAGTTGTTGGGATCAATTGGTTTGAGTAAATAATCGACCACATTATATTTAATGGCTTGTTTGGCATATTCAAATTCAGAATAACCACTGATAATGATGGTACTGATGATGGATGTATCAATCTTAGACAACAGTTCCATCCCACCCATCAAAGGCATGTTGACATCCAGTAAAATAATGTCTGGCATGTGTGATTCAATCTGTTTTAAGGCTTCAATACCATTTTTTGCTTCTGCGACAATACGACAATCATGTGCTTCCCATTCTATAGATTGAATGAGGCCTTGTCTTATAATCGCTTCATCTTCTACAACCAATACTTTATACATGCTTATCTCCTTGTGGTATTTTAATGATAATATTCGTGTTGCCATCAAAACTATTTACACGCATATCTGCATTTTCACCATACATTAAACGTAAACGTTGATATAAATTATGAAGTCCAAATGCATTTTGAACATTCATTTCTTCTTTCATTGATTTTTGAATGGCTTCTAATTTCTCAGGTGCCATCCCACCCCCATCATCATATATCCCAATATAAATATGGTTTTCATGTGAGAAACCAAAGATAGAAATATTTAAAGTTTCCTTATCTTGAAATCCATGCTTCACACTGTTTTCAATGAGAGGCTGAATGAGGAGCCTGGGCACTTTTTCATCCCCAACATCACTCGCAATATTAATTTCATAACTGAAACGATCTTCAAGTCTTGTACGAATAATCTCAAGATACTTAATCACATAGTCCACATCTTCCATCAAACTTACTTCTTGTTTACTGATATCAATACTATAACGTAAAAGGTAGTTTAGATTTAAAATCATCTCCGTGGCCTTTTGTGGATTTAAGGTGATGAGGTATTTAATCGTCTCTAAAGAATTGTATAAAAAGTGTGGGTTAAACTGTGCTTCCAGTTGTTTAATTTGTGCTTGGTTTTTTAGGATTAATAAGTTTTCATTATCTTTAATTTGTTTGTTTAAATCAAAGGACATCTTATTAAAGGCTTCAATTAAATACACCATCTCATCATTGGCTTTAAAAGTCGTTTGGTATCCAACTTGTCCTGATTGTACTTTTCCAATCGCATCTTTCAGTTCATTTAAAGATTGAGATATTTCTTCACCCACAATGCGACTTGAGTAATCTTGTGTGACTTTAAAGATATAAAATCCCACAATCATAAAAACAATCAGTAAGCCATATTTATTAAAGAAACCAACCTTCACATTCAGCATGTGAAAGACAAGTTGTTGATTTTCTTTATGAAAGTCACGATATACACTGTTTTCTATCGTCACTTCTGAATCCTGTTTTGTGTTAAAACGATTGAGTTGATCAGAGAAAACATCACTTGAACTGGCCACAACATAACCAAATTGATCCGTCACTACCACATAGTTTACATAGTACTGGTCAATTAAAGACTCCATGGATAAAGGATCAACATAAACAATAAATATCGCATAATCATCATGGCCCAAGTCAATCTTTTGACCAATCGCAAGGGCATTTTGTTTCACATTGATATCATTTAAGTTTACACTCCCAATTTCTACATGAGAACTGTTTTGAATTCTTGTGGAAAAGAGTTTGTTATAAGTGGATACATAAACGGAGTTATCAAAGATATTACGCGTGGCATGAATGGGTTCTAGCTCACTGTTTAAAATCACATAGTCTAAATTCACGCGTGAATTTTGAAGTAATTGATAATAAAGATTTGTGAAAGGATACTGTGAGATATTTTCATCTTTAATACTTTCAATAAAACTATCTTCTTGAATCGCCGTCTCTAGTGTCATTTCAACACTATGTATTAAATCATCAAAACGCCTTGATACAAGACTGTATCCTTTATTGGGTTCAATAAGATTATTGTTGAAATTCAAGAGAAAAATGACACTTAGTAAAGTGATTAAAAGCCCAATGAGCGGTAATCGTAAGTGTCTTTTAAAGGATGATTTAATTTTTTCTTCAAAGGTAAGTATGTTATCTTTCATAATCTATTCCATTATTTGCATATATTCAAAGATGATGTCTTGTTTGTGTTCATGAACATAATCCATATCTTCAAAAATGACTTTGATTTCTTCAATCGGACGCATGTGGTCTCCCACTACGGCCCCTTTTCTTACAGGTCTGTTGGTCAGTGTTGTCCCAAAAATATTCTGCATTTCTTCACTGAGAATAAAGTCAATAAACTTATGGGCATTCGCAAGGTTTTTCGCATCTTTAACTACAGCTGATCCTGCAGGTAAAAAGACAGTTCCCTCTTTAGGATAAACAATATCAATATGTTTGGCGCCTGATTTAATTAAAGTTGCGACAGGATCTTCATAGGTTAAGCCAACCCACATTTCCCCATCAACCACAGATTTATAAACAGATGATGAACCAGACTGAATCTTACCATCTAAAAGTTCTGTTAAATTTGAGACATAGCGCCATGAAGCCTCTGATGTGTAAGTGCCATCATCACTCATGGCTAAAAGCATATTGGTGAGTTGACTAAAGGCACTGGATGAAGTTTGAGGATCAGCAGTTGCAATTTTACCCAGTAGTTTTTCATTGAGTAAATCAGCGTATCCTTCTATTTTAATATCAGAGGTGAGTGCTTTATTCACAATAATTACTGAGCCATCTAACACGGTAAATGTAAGATATCCATCAGCATTTTTATATTCATCAAGAATGAATTCATTTTCTTCTGAAACATAATCTTGGAAAAGATGTTTGTTGGTGGTGAACTGTGTATACGTGCCGCCAAATAAAACATCAGCTTGTGGATTATTTTTTTCACTTTCAATTTTTTCCATAAGAAAACCAGTACCACCTGAAACAACTTCAACATTGATGCCTGTCTTTTCTTCAAATAAAGGAATGACCGCATTCATAATGCCTTGGCTGTTGGGTGAATAAATCACAAGATCGCCTGCCTTGTTTTTTGATTTATTGACATTACATCCCCCCAACAAAAGAAGACTCAGTAACATCAAACCTGTTTTCTTAAATTTATGCATACTTCCTCCTGAAACTAATGCGCTTACATCCTTATTATGCCATAATTTGATGATTTATTCTAAGTTTTCTACGCAAAAAAGGACAAGATGGTTTGTTTTCTTGTCCTGTAAACTTTAAAGTGTGATCTCGTCTGATCCAGAAACCTTCATATAAACAAGTAATGATATTGTTGTGAAGGCCGATAGGATTGTCGCAAGGGCTGCAGCATATCCATAACTACCACGAGACACGAAGGCATAAATCGCCAAGGTCAATGTGAGCGTTTTTGGACCATAGAGTAAGATACCACCGGATAACTCCGTGATGATGGTAACCCAGGATAGAATTGCACCTGAGATAACACCTGATGCCATCATCGGGATTGTAATTTTGAAGAAAGTCTTCAGTTTACTTGCACCCAGTGAAATGGATGCTTCCTCAACCGCCATCGGAATTTGTTGTAAGATCGCAACCGATGATCTGATGGTATAAGGACTTCGCCGTATGACCAGCGATATTACCATAATCGCAACGGTACCAGTAAGTGTAAATGGTTTTTTACTGAAGGCCATAATGAGTCCAATCGCCACAACACTACCTGGAACGATATAAGGAATCATACTGACGATGTCAATAAAGTTGTTGATTGTATTACTTCTTCTAACCACAAGATATGCAATGAATACTGCAATTAAAACTGTAAAGACAATGGCGAGTCCCCCAATATATAGGGTATTGGGAATGGCATCTCCAACACGATACAGTGCCGTCTTATAACTATCAAGCGAGAATCCCTTCACAAAGAGTTTCCCCGATGTTTTTTGGAATGATTGATATGCTACAAGAACTTGTGGTAAAAACGAAAGGAATATGACGAAATATACAAATCCATGGATCAAAATATTGTTGATGCCTTTGGCTTGTTTTCTTTCGATTGAGTTAATTGAATGCATTGAGAATGAGAATCTCTTTGAAATATACTTCTGAATTAAGAAGATTGTCGCTGTAATAATAACCGTAATGATACTGATGGTTGAAGCAAAGTTATAGTTTCTTGTAACCTCACCCATAAATTGTTGATAAATCTCAACGGTAAATACACGGTAACCTTCACCAATTAATAGGGGTGTTCCAAAGTCCGAGAACGCGCGCATGAATACCAAGATTGCGGCTGCCAGAACTGTTGGCATGGTGAGTGGCACGATGACTTTAAAGAATCGTTTTGCGCCTGTAATCCCCATATTTTCTGACGCTTCAATAAGACTTCGATCGATTTTTTTTAAGGCACCACTGATATACATAAAGACCAGCGGAATAAGTTGAAGTGTTAATACCAGCACAATCCCATTAAACCCATAAATGGTTGGCATTTCAAAGCCAAAGGTATTGCGTAAAAAGACTGTAATAAAGCCACTTCGACCTAAGAGCTGAATCCATGCATAAGCGCCAATAAATGGTGCTGACATTGCGCTTAAAATTACTAAAATTTGCACGAATTTCTTTCCTTTAATCTCATATAGATTAAAGAAATAAGCCATAGGATAACCGATAATTAATGTCATGAAGGTTGCACTGATTGAAACTTTAAAACTGTTCCCTAATATTTTGAAATAATAAGGGTCGTTAAAGAATTGTTGAAACCACATGAAGGAAAAGGTTCCATCTGTATCCATCAAGGCACCGCGAAGGATTTTATATAATGGAAAGATCAGAAATAACCCATATCCTGCCAATACAGACAGAGAAAGGACTGTCCATATATCCAGTGATTTTTTAGTTTTTTTCACATGAATCATCCTTTCACATATACTTCATTGTCATTGTTGACGCCTTCAACAATATTTTTCTTACCATCTTCTGTAAAGATATTAATTTTTTCTGTATTGATTTTTAAATTAACAGTTTCTTTAGGATTAATGATGTCTTTAATACTTGATTCTTGAATGATTTGAATACGCATGTCTTCAAATGCCTTCACATTATAAACAGTATTAAGTCCTAAGAATGAATAATCTTCCGTCACTGCTTGAAGTCCTGTTTCTTCTGAAACAATGGTGAACTCTTCTGGACGAATGGATACTTTAACTTTTTGATTCTCTTGATAGTCCTTTAAAATATTATGAACTTCAAGTTTATAGCCGTTTTCAAATACAAGATAAGTTTTGTCATTTTCTACTTCTAAGTTTGCATCCACAATATTGGTTTGTCCAATAAAGGATGCCACAAATAAGTTCGCTGGTCTTTGGTAAACATCTTTGGGTGTACCAATATGTTGAATTTCACCAAGGTCCATAATCGCAATACGATCACTGACAGCCATAGCCTCTTCTTGGTCATGGGTTACGTAGAATGTTGTAATGCCAACGTTGGATTGAATTTCTTTAATAACTTGACGCATTTCAACACGAAGTTTCGCATCAAGATTTGAAAGTGGTTCATCCATTAATAAGACATCAGGTTGAATCACTAAAGCTCTTGCGAGCGCAACACGTTGTTGTTGGCCACCACTGAGTCGTTCTGGTAAACGATCAGCGTAATCATTAATTTGCATTAATTCTAAGAATTTTTCAGTTTCAATTTTAATGGTATTTTTATCTAATTTTCTATTCTGTAATCCAAACGCTACGTTTTTCTCAACGGTTAAGTGTGGGAAAATTGCATAGTTTTGGAAAACCATTCCAATATTTCTTTTCGCAGGGTCAAAATCATTGATACGTCTTTCACCAAAATAAAAGTCGCCGCCTTCAATAGAGTTAAAGCCTGCAATCATTCTCAATAATGTTGTCTTTCCACATCCGGATGGACCAAGGAGGGTGAAAAACTCACCCTCCTTAACATCCAAGGAAAGACCGTCAATGACTGTAACATCTCCATAACGCTTCACAGCATCACGAATTTTGATTTCTATACTCATGAGATCACTCCTTAATTATATGATTATTCTTCGGTATCAATACCTAAGTTTGTGAGCATATCTTTAAATTTAGCTTGAATGTCTGAACGATGATTTGATACATACTCAATATCTTCGAACGCTACATTAATGTCGCTGAATGGTTGCATGAATTCATTTTCATGAATAATATCATCACGAACTGGACGGTATGTTAATTTAGCAATTTGTTTTTGACCATCATCTGAGACCAGGAAGTCAATGAAACTCTTCGCATTGTCTAAGTTCTTCGCATCTTTTACGATTGCGGATGCTGCTGGAAGCCATACTGCACCTTCTTCAGGATATACAACACGTACGTTTTGTGATCCGTCTGTGAGTAATGCAATGGATGGGTCTTCATATGTTGCGGCTACAACATACTCGCCAGCTTCAGTACCTTTATAAAGTGCTGATGATGAACCTAAGATTTTACCATCAAGATTTAACATGAATTTTTCTACATATTCCCAACCCTTAGCATCTGGTCCAAAGGCCAATTCGCCATCTAAACCATCTTTTTTAGCATCTGGATTCATAACGAGTAACATATTGGTCAACTGTGCTAAAGCACTTGATGAACCGGCTGCATCACCCATTGCGATTTTTCCTTTTAAGGCTGGATTAAGTAAATCAGCATAACCTTTAATTTCGCCATCTAATTCACCATTTTCAATCATTTCTTTTTCTAAATTCACATTCACAAGTAAGTTACTGCCACTGAGTCCATAATGTGTAAAGAATGGATATTTCTCAACGTGTGTACGGTAACCTTCTGGAATCTTGTCATAACCTTCTGCTACATATTCTTCAAAGAGACCTTCGTGTTGTAGATATGCACCTAAGTTCATACCACCAAACATTAAGTCAGCTTGAGGATTATCTTTTTCTGCTGAGATTTTCGCAAGTGCTTCACCAGTTCCCATGGATTGTAAGTTAACTTTAACGCCATTTTTCTCTGCCCAATAGTAAAGTAATCCTTCTACTTCACCATCTGAGTTAGGTGAATAAACTACAAGCTCTCCGCCGCCTGAGCCACCTTCACCGTCGCCTTTATTACCTTGTGATCCACAAGCTACCAATAGGCCAAAGACTAACATTAACACAAAAAACTTCGAAATAAATCGTTTCATAACTCCTCCTTACTATCGTACGATACGATTTAAACGTAGAAATTGATTTTGTTTCTACCTTTGTAACCATATTATCTCAAAATTTTCGAAGCGCTTACATCCTATAATCCAACAAAAAGGTCTAAGAATCCACAAGAAAACACAGGGCGCATACCCTGTGTTTCAGTTTATTTTTAAGAAATTTTTGTGCCAGACACAACATTTTCAGTTGTCACAAGATCCATACCGTCTTTATCTTTAGCGGCTAAGATCATGCCTTGGGATTCAACACCACGTAACATCGCAGGTTTTAAATTCACAACCACAATGACACATTTTTTAATTAAGTCTTCCATCTCGAAGTGACCCACCAAGCCACTGACAATTTGTAAGATGTGTTCACCAACTTGAACTTTTAAAACATAAAGCTTATCTGCTTTAGGATGTTTTTTAGCTTCTAAAATAACACCAGTTCTCATATCGACTTTCGCAAAGTCATCAATAGAAATAAGGTCTTTTTCGTCCACAATTGGTTTGGGTTCTGGTTTTTCAAAACGCTTCATCGTTTCATCCATATCCAGTCTTTGGAAAATAGGTTCTGGTTTTTCAATCACATCATGATTCAGTTCAAATAAACCAAATGTTTTTGCGCTCTCAAAACTTGTGTGTGCTGTGCGCAGTTGTGAAAGGATTTTTTGTGAAGTTTCTGGGATAAAGGATTCCAGCACAATCGCCCCAATACGAATACTTTCAATTAAATTATATAGCACTGTTTGAAGTCTATCGTGTTTCTCTTCATCTTTTGCGAGGTTCCAAGGTTCTGTTTCATCAATGTATTTATTGGCACGTCTGAACAGCGCAATCACATGTGAAATTGCTTCTTGAACATGGAGTCTATCCATAGATGCTGTTGTTTTTTCAACAAGTGTTGAAGCCATCTCAACCAGCTCATCATCCATCGGTTCATGGATATCACGTACTTTAAGGCTGCCCCCAAAGTAACGGTTAGTCATCGCAAGTGTACGATTTACAAGATTCCCTGTGATATTCGCAAGGTCTGTATTGATACGTTCAATCATCAGTTCATGGGTGAGTGAGCCATCTCTTTCAAATGGCATTTCATGAAGCATGATATATCTTAAAGCATCAACCCCAAAGACTTCTGTCAGTTCATCTGTATAAACCACATTCCCTTTGGATTTACTCATTTTACCTTCACCAATTAATAGCCAAGGATGACCAAAAATTTGTTTAGGAAGTTCCACATCAAGTGCCATGAGCAAAATTGGCCAATAAATAGTGTGGAATCTTAAAATATCTTTACCAATGATATGAACATCTGCGGGCCAAAATTCATGGAAAAGTTCCCCATGATTGCCATCAACATCATATCCAAGTCCTGTAATATAATTAATTAGTGCATCAATCCATACGTATACAACATGCTCTGGATCACTGGTGACAGGGATTCCCCAGTTAAAGCTGGTTCTTGAAACAGCCAAATCGTAAAGTGGCTCTTTTAAGAAGTTTTGGAGCATTTCATTTTTTCTTGATTCTGGTTGAATAAATTGTGGGTGTGTTTCAATATGCTTAATTAAGCGATCTTGATATTTTGAGAGCTTAAAGAAGTATGTATCTTCATCTTGTTCGATGAGTTTTGATCCACATACTGGACAATGTCCTTCAACTGCTTGAGATTCAGTATAGTATGCTTCACATGATTGACAGTACCATCCTGAATAAACACCTTTATAAAGGTCTCCTTTTTCAAGAAGTTTTTCAAATACTTTTTGTACCTGCTCCATATGATATGGATCTGTTGTTCTGATGAAGTGATCATAAGAGACATTCATTTCATCAAAAATACTGCGGATAAGTCCTGCGATTTCATCCACATGTTCTTTTGGTTTTCTATTTAATTTTTTTGCGGCTTCTTCTATTTTTTGTCCATGTTCATCAGTACCTGTTTGAAAATGTACGTTGTAGCCTTGGGCACGTTTGTAACGGGCGATGGCATCGGTTAGTACAATCTCATAAACATTACCAATGTGTGGCTTTGCGGAAGTATACGCAATGGCCGTTGTTATATAGTAGTTTTTATCTGGTTTCACAAACCATTCCTCCTGACTTATGCTTTCTTATTATACCACAAGAA
>CAYSBB010000047.1:0-9550 GCA_964429205.1 uncultured Erysipelothrix sp. | reverse complement strand
CTCCATGTACAATAACCAATCACATCAACACCATCTGTAATGGCATCTTGAATCGCAAGAACGTGATCTTTAATGTATTTAATTCTATATGCATCATGGATTTCACCATTTTCTACATCATCGAATTCTCCCAAACCATTCTCAGTAATGAGTACAGGTAATTGGTAGCGTGATTCAATACGACGTAGCGCAACACGTAAACCTTGTGGGTCAATGGTCCAGTCCCAGTTTGTGGCATCAAGATTTGGATTGGTCATGGTCTTATACATACCAGGTTGACCTGTTTGTGCTGCTGTACCTTTTTTACCGGTATAGTTGGCTTGTCTTGGTGCTAAGACTTCATCTAACTTCATATCAGTCACAGTAGCGGTTCTGTAGTAGTTAAGACCCATGAAATCAGGTTTACCTGCTTTTAGAAGTTCTGTATCGCCTTCTTCAAATGGAATGAAGTATCCTTTTTCTTCAAAACGTTTGATGAGTGTTTTGGGATACGTACCCCAGGAATATACATCCATCCATAAGTGTCCTGTAAGCTCTGCATTCTCCATCGCAAGTTGACTCTCTGGTCTATTATCATAAGCATAATTTGGTGTATAAGCATAGCTTGGCCCAATTTGTCCTTGATAGTTTCCATCCCTAAATGCTTTAATGGCACTTGCGTTAGCGAGGTTACCGTTATGGTTAGCAGTTAAGAATCGATTGAAATCTTTGACTCCAGGTGGGTGCTCTGCGGTAATATAGCCAAAGCCCATAAATACGTTTTGTTCATTCAGGGTCACCCAATACTTAACTTTATCTTTATATCTTTCAAATAAGAACTTTGCGTAATTCGTAAAGTCTTCAATGATTTCTCTTGATTCCCATCCTAAGTATTCATCTTGAAGTGCTTGGGGCAGATCCCAGTGATATAAAGTAACCATCGGTTCAATATTATTTTTTAAAAGTTGGTCAATTAAATTGTCATAAAATTCGATTCCTTTTTCATTGACTTCACCTTTTCCTTTTGGAAACACTCGTGACCATGAAATTGAGAATCTATAAGCCTCTAAGCCCATGTCCGCCATCAATTGAACATCTTCCTTATAACGGTGGTAATGATCAATGGCGACATCACCATTGGTCCCTTTAAAAGTTTTACCTTCTATTTTTGTAAAGTTATCCCAAACAGATAAACCTTTACCATCCGTATTATAAGCACCTTCAATTTGATAAGCTGCAGTCGCACTTCCCCAATAGAAATCTTTAGGGAATGCTTCATTTTTCTTATGATACATAAAATCCTCCTTTTAGTCTTCTTTTAATTCATCGTAAACAAATTTTAAAGCTAAGTATACATTTCTTGTTAATTTAATATAATCTGAACCACCTCGCACATAGCGCGTGGTTTTTACTTAATTAAAAACACCTTATGACACGGTGCTATTTTTTTGTGATTTCTAAAAGATAACTGATCGCAAGACCATACGCAAAGATAGAAATTGCGATAAAGATATAACGTGTGTAATCAAAGACATCAGTAATTGCATAATAAAGTAAAAATGATGCAAAGACACTATAGAGCACTGTATTCATGACGAGTGCTTGTTTGTTGATTTCAGCTTTTACTTCTTCTTTGTACGGGATTTGAGTGAGTGAATTAAGAAATTTTTTTCTATAAGTAAACTCTAAAAACAAAGCTAATACAACGCCAAATCCAATCAGAATAAAAATGTTTTCAATCCATATTCTAAACAGTACTGTTAGTGCCAAAATAATGGCATATCTATTCTTATATACCTCTAATAAAGCCTTTTTATCTTCAGGTACCAAGTAGGTTTTTTTATTAAATAAATCTGTATATTCAATGTTTTTCATAAGTCATCTCCATGTCGTTTCTTACTATATAATAGCGTATTTTATGAGGAGTGCAAAGTTTTTGTTTGTACTTTTAGATATTTTGTTTGTAACTTTAATCAAAATAGTTAAATTATAAAAGAGATATGCCTATAATGTAGGCGTAAATGAAAAGGAGAGATACAAATGTATTTTAGTAAAGACTTCAATGGGTGGACAGCACTTGGCGCAAAGCATACAGCTGCTGAAGTAGCCCAACAACCAAAAACTTGGTTAAAAACTTTCGATATTATCGATTCACTTCAAGATTCACTAGGACAATTTCTTGAAGATATCACAAAACATGACAACCATGACATCATTTTAACAGGTGCTGGAACCAGTGAGTTTGTGGGTAACACAGTACAACCTGTACTTGCAAAAGGACACAAATTAAATGTTCGTTCAGTTGCAACAACAGACTTAGTGGCAGATCCAAGCCTCTACTTCAATAAAGTAAGACCTACATTATTAGTTTCATTTGGACGTTCAGGTAATTCACCAGAATCAGTTGCAGCTGTAGAAGTCGCAAACCAATTAATTGATAATGTGAAACACTTAGTGATTACATGTAATCATGAAGGTAACTTAGCAATGCGTGAAGACGAAAACATCTTCGCAATTAAATTACCAGAAGAAACAAATGATAAATCACTCGCAATGACAAGTAGTTATTCAAATATGTATCTTGCAACATTACTTGCATTCAACTTAGATAAGTTAGATACATTAAAAGAAGATTTAGAAGTTGTCGCAAAAGTTGGAGCACACTTCAATGAAGAAGCTTATAAAGATGTGACTGAGATGGTTGATTCATTTGACTTCTCACGCATTGTTTATCTTGGAGATGGCCGTCACAATGGTCTTGCCCAAGAGTGTGGTTTAAAATTATTAGAACTTACAGCTGGACAAACAGTTTCCATGCACAACACACCTTTAGGATTCAGACATGGTCCAAAATCATTCATTAACCCTGAAACATTAATTGTTGTATTCATGCAATCAAATGAGTACATTAGAAAATACCAAAAAGATTTAATTAAAGAAGTCAGCATCCAAAGAAATGGTGAAAAACTCTTAGTCATCGATACACAAGAAGACACAGATGTTGCATCACTTGTTGATAAATATGTCCATATTAATTATAATACAAACATAACACAAGGTTTAGAAGTACTAAATATGGTTATGTATGGACAATTATTCTCAGTACTAAAATCAATTAAACTTGGTTTAGAACCTGATAATCCATCACCAAGTGGTGTCATTAACCGTGTTGTAGAAGGCGTAATTATTTACGATTTCAAGGAGGACTAATATATGATCGGAATTATTGTAGTTGGACATGGTTCATTTTCAAAAGGATTTGAATCATCAATCGAATTGATTGCTGGAAAGCAAGAACACTATGTAAGTTTAGAGTTTCCACAAGAAATGAACCCAGATACATTGGGTGAAAATATTCGTGAAGCGGTAGAGAACTTCAAAAGCGAAGGACACGATGTACTTATCTTTACAGATTTACTTGGTGCAACACCTTTTAAATACTCAGTTGAAATTTCAGTTGAGCATGAAAACGTTAAAGTATTAGCCGGTACAAACCTTGCAATGTTACTGGAAGCAACATTAATGCGTCATTCAGTCGACAATTTTGCAGATTTTGCAAATAGCTTGGTAGCTACAGGTAGTTCACAAGTTGGAATTTTCGATTTAGAAGCCTTAAATGTTGACGATCAGGAGATTGACGACGAAGGAGGAATCTAATCTTGAATTGGGAAGTCGTTGCATACTCAAGTGCAACAGTCGGTATTATTCTATCGCTACTTGCGATCGTATATTACTTATCAACCGCAAAAAACATCAAAAAACAACATGCACGTTACGAACAACTTTTAGCAGATATTAAAGTTGGCGATGAAGTTGTGTTTGCGGGTGGACTCATCGGTACGGTACAATCCATCGATGCAGAGCGAGTATTTGCGAACATCAAAATTAGCGGCAACAATACTGTTAAAGCAACACTCTATAGTATTTCAAATATTATTGGTAAATAACGAAAAAAGGACATCACGTCCTTTTTTTGTGCAGATGAGTATGTTTACCTTTTGTCTTCTGGAGATAATTTATATACAGATTGTAAATATTCTGTGGGTGCCATGCCAAAGCTGGCTTTGAACTTTCTTGAGAAATAATGAATGGAACTGAAGCCAAGATTTAAAGAAACTTCAGTAATAGAATACTTCCCTTCTAAAATCAGACGCTGGGCCTGAGCCATTTTTAAATCATTCACATAACGCTTTGGCGGTATGTTGACATGCTTTTTAAACAAACTTTGTAGGGTTGAGCGCGAAATAGAAAAGTGAGCACAGATATCTTCAACAGTCAGGGGTTCATAAATATTATTATGAATGTAGTTATTAATCTCATTCAGTAACTCATTTTCAAACTTAGACTGAATGGGGTTGATAATTTCTTGACGCGAAGATTCATGATGATCAACTTGTGCCAAATTCACAAGAATCTCTTTGAGCGTTAAAATAACGAGATCTTTAGAAAATTTTGTGGTATGTGCTTCAAATTGTGTTGTTTCTTGAATAAACTTATTCATTAAGTTATACACATTGTTGTTACACTCAATCACGGTATTTTTTATATGTTCAATTTTATCCGGTTGTAAGTTCATATCAAACATAATTGTAAGATAGGAAGATGAGTTATTGCCATCAATATGTTGTTTATGAAATTGTCCCGGAAAGAAAATCATGATTTCTTGTGATTCAACTTTGAATTCTTCACCTTCTACTTCAACAATTAATTCTCCCGTATCAACATAGGTTAATTCCCAAAACTCATGAGATTCACCATCAAAATGATATCCTTTACCTTTTACATTATAGTAATAGGAATAAATATTTGTAACATCGAAACTTGAATTTATCGCTTCATAACTGAGGTCGCCTGGAACAAATACCTCCGTCACTTTTACAGGATCATCGGTTAAGAGAGTTTGTTCAACTACGATTGCATTTGTGATAGAGATAATCTTAAATGGAACACCGGCATTGATTACAGGGCTTCTATGAATAACAAACTGTTCTAAACTCCCATCTTCAGTTTGTACGACGACGATACCAATCCCTTCCAAGATTGAAACTTTAACATCACAAGGAAATTTATACAGATAACCCAAAGTTTTATCTTCTAGGTGATGTTTTTCCTTTTTATACGGTGTTGACTCATCTAAAACACGACCATATTTTAGAAATTGTGGACTTGTTGTCTTTAAATACATAAGCACTCCTTTACACAAATTTTAGCATTAATTACAGGCAATTTATGTGTTTTTGTTGTTTATTTACCATATTTTGCGGTAATTTGTGCATTTATTACAACCATAATAGGACAAATTAATCAAAAGTGCAAATACTTTGCGTATAAATGCAAACACTTACATCAAATTTATCATATAATTTAACTGTAAGGGTGCTTACACGTTGAAGAATTGAAAGGGGTGTACATATGCCAAATATTGTACTAACGCGTATTGATAATCGATTAATTCATGGTCAAGTAGCAACACAATGGTCAGGAGTAATTGGTGCTAATTTATTGCTTGTAGCAAATGATGAAGTTTCAGGAAATAAAATGCGTCAAAACTTAATGAACATGGCTGCGCCAAGTTATGCGCAAACACGTTACTTTACGATTGATAAAACAATCGAAATTATCCATAAAGCGTCAGACAAGCAGAAAATCTTTATTATCTGCGAAACGCCACAAGATGTCTTAAGACTTGTGAAAGGTGGAGTTCCAATTAAAGAATTAAATATTGGAAACATGCACATGGCTACAGGAAAAAGACAAGTTGCAACAAGTGTTGCAGTGGACGATGCTGATGTTGAAGCATTTAAAGAGCTTCAAGAATTAGGCGTCAAATTAGAAATTCGTCGCGTACCTTCAGAGAAAGCTGAAAGTACAGACAAACTGTTTAAATAATATATATAGATAACGGAGGAATATTATGGACTTTAGAATTATCTTGGTCATGCTCGTTACATTTATTGCAGCGATTGACCAGTTTAGTTTCCTTGAATCACTCTATCAGCCAATTGTATTGGCACCAGTAGTTGGAGCAATCCTTGGAGATCTCAATACAGGTTTAATCGTTGGTGGAACATACCAACTTATCTCAATTGGTAGTATGCCAATTGGTGGAGCACAACCACCTAACGTAATTATCGGTGGAATCATGGCTACAGTATTTGCTGTAAAATCAGGTATGGCTCCCGATGCGGCTGTTGGACTTGCAGTGCCATTTGCACTTCTTGGACAATACGCAGTTACATTAACATTTACATTCATGGCGCCAATGATGGCACTTGCTGACAAACATGCAGAAGATGCAAACCCACAAGGTATTGTACACGTAAACTACATGTCAATGGCAATCTTAGGATCACTCTTCGCAATCATCGTTGCAATCGGTATGGTATCAGGTGAAGCACTTGGACATACATTAGCAGCTAAATCATACGAGTTAAGCTGGTTCATGGCTGGACTTGATGTAGCTGGTGGAATGATGCGTTATGTTGGATTCGCTGTTCTTATGAAAATTATGATTTCAGGCGATCTCTGGGCATTCTACTTCTTAGGATTTGGATTAGCTGTTCTAATCTCAAACATTCCTAATGTAAGTGGTGCAGCATTACTACTCCTCACATTCATTGGAGCAGCTATTGCAATTACTGATTACCAAACAAATACAAAATTACGTAATGTAACAACAGCTGGAGGTGACGAAGATGGAATCTAATATGACACACTATAAAGATTTAAATCCCGCACAACCATTAGATAAAGGTACTTTAAACAAAATGGTTTGGCGCTCACTCTTCCTACAAGCTTCATTCAACTTCGAAAGAATGCAAGCTGCAGGTTGGCTATATGGTATTTTACCAGGACTAGAAAAAATTCATACAAACAAAGAAGACTTGTCAGCTTCAATGACACACAACTTAGAGTTCTTCAACACTCACCCATTCTTAGTAACATTCGTTATGGGTCTTGTAATGAACTTAGAACAACAAAAAGCTGATATCCCAACAATTCGTGCGGTACGTGTTGCTGCAATGGGTCCACTTGGTGGAATTGGTGATGCGTTATTCTGGTTTACATTAATCCCAATTACAGCTGGATTTACAGCTAACATGGCATTAAACGGATCCGTAATGGGACCTGTTATGTTCTTACTTATCTTCAACGCGGCACAGTTCGCAGTTCGTTTCTGGCTCATGGATATGTCATACAAACTTGGTGCACAAGCAATTGACGTATTTACAGAAAATGCAGCTGAGTTTACACGTGCAGCAAGTCTACTTGGTGTATTCATCGTTGGTGCTATGACAGCATTATTCGGTGGAACAGCACTTAGAATTGTTGTTGCAGAAGGTGCAATGGTTACAGACGTTCAAGAAATCCTTGATGGAATTCTCCCTAAATTACTTCCATTAGTCTTAACACTATTCATGTACTTCCTAATCGCAAAACGCGGTTGGTCACCAACAAAATCAATTATGTTACTCTTAGTAATTGGTATCTTAGGTACAGCGCTAGGAATCTTCGCTGGAAGTGCTAATGCAACAAACCCTGATACAGGTGAAGGAATCCCCGGAGGATATAACCCACTTGTTGAATGGTACGAATTACACGTACCCGAAGAATAATTTTATTTGAAATTGTATCCCCTACAGTTTCTTCAGAGAACGGTTTGTCCGTTCTCTTTTATTTTTCAAAAACATTGTTAAAAAGTGCAAATGGTACGCCATTAATGTCAAAGAAGTAAGTGAAACATCATGATACACTTACTGTGAGAGGTGAGGAAATGAAAACAAATCCATTATTAAAATTATCAAATAAAAACCCAATCGGGGTATACTCAGTCTGTACTGCAAGTGAGCCAGCAATTGAAGCGGCTTTAGAATTCGCAAGAGACAACGACTCAATCACAGTGATTGAATCAACCGCAAACCAAGTTAACCAATTCGGTGGTTATACAGGCATGAAACCTGCTGACTACGTAGAATTTGTACATGGGATTGCAGATCGCGTAGGCCTTGCTTATGATCGCATTATCCTTGGAGGAGACCACTTAGGACCTCTAACATGGACAGATAAAAACGAAGATGAAGCCATGGAATATGCAACACAACTTGTATATGACTATGTTTATGCAGGATTCACAAAAATCCACTTAGACACATCTATGATGGTTGCAGATGACAACCGCGACGAAAGACTATCCGATGAAACAATCGCAAGAAGATCAGCAGTCCTTGCACAATCATGCTTAAAAGCTTACAACGACTTAAAAAAAGTTAACCCAGATGCAGTATTCCCTGCATTCATTATCGGTAGTGAAGTTCCCATTCCAGGAGGCCTTCAAGAAGTAGAAGAAACTATTGAAGTAACTTCACCTGAAGACTTCATGGCAACATACGAAACATTCAAAAAAGCATTTGATGCACATGATGTAAACGAAGTATTCGAATCAGTTATCGCAATTGTTGTTCAACCAGGTGTTGAATTTGGTGATGATGATCTCTTCATTTATGATCGTGAAAAAGCAAAAGCACTGACAACCGCATTAAAAGAAAACTATGACACACTCGCATTTGAAGGACACTCTTCAGACTACCAAACACCAGAAGCTTTAAAAGAAATGGTTGAAGATGGTGTTGTTATTCTAAAAGTTGGTCCAGCACTCACATTCGCATACCGTGAAGCACTCTTTGCACTATCACACATCGAAGACATTGTAAGTGAAGATCCATCAAACTTCATTGAAGTTTTAGAACAAGTCATGTTAGACAAACCAGGAAACTGGGAAAAACACTACCACGGAACAGAAAGAGAACTCTTCATTAAACGTAAATTCTCATATTCAGATCGTGCACGCTACTACTTACCACAACCAGAAGTACAAGCAGCAATCGAGAAGCTCATGGACAACTTAAGCAAAGATGAAATTCCAATGACACTCTTGTCACAATACCTACCATACCAATGGCGAAACATTAAAGATGGTAAGATTGAAAACAATCCAAAAGCAATCATACTTGACTACATCAAGTTATATTACGAAGATTACCACTACGCAACACAAGTAGACAAATTAATCTAATGGACATAAAGCATCCCGAAAAGGATGCTTTTTTAAATTATTGGTCAATATAATGTATAATAAACTTAAATAAGGAGGAATAATTATGGTTGGCATTCTTGTCATCGGACATGCAGAATTTGCACAAGGACTCACAACTGCTGTAGAACTTATTGCAGGAAAACAAGAAAACTACAGATATCTAACATATGAAAGTGCGACACACTTGGATGAATTTTCAAATGAAATCCAAACAAACATTGAAGCTTTAGACAATAAAATTGGAACCATCGTATTTACGGACTTAAAAGGTGGTACCCCTTATAAAGAAGCCATCAATGTTTCACTACAATACAACAATGTTCAAGTGATTACTGGCACAAACTTAGCCATGCTCATTGAAGCAGCACTCATGCGTTTATCAGTTGTAAATATTGAAGAGTTTGCGCAAAGTCTTGTAGAAACAGGACTGGGACAAATCGAGCATTTCGATAAGAACTCGCTTAGCTTTTAAGCAAA
>CAYSBB010000046.1:0-9804 GCA_964429205.1 uncultured Erysipelothrix sp. | reverse complement strand
TCAGAGTCACAGAAAAATATAAGTGTAAAAGTTTGACAATGCCTTTTGAAAATCATATAATGGGTAAGCCTATTTCTTGTAGGTATTTTGTTGTGGGAGAACGTGCAACCGTTCAATAAAACCACATCACAGACAATTTTAAAAAAAGGAGGAATGTCGTGTGAGTAAAAGAGTTGCTAAAGTAGTAAAACTGCAATTCCCTGCCGGTGGCGCAAGACCTGGTCCTGCACTTGCTGGAGTTGGAATCAACATGCCACAGTTCTGTACAGCATTTAACGATGCATCTAAAGAACGTGCTGGAGATATCGTCCCAGTGGAAATTTCAGTTTATGATGACAAGTCATTTGACTTTGTATTAAAAACAACACCAGCTGCAGTTATGTTAAAGAAAGCTGCCGGTGTACAAGCGGGTGCAGCGACACCCCATAATCAAACAGTAGGTACAATCTCTGTTGATAAATTGCGTGAAATTGCTGAGTATAAATTACCAGACTTAAACGCAAACGATGTTGAAGCAGCAATGGCTATTGTTGCAGGAACAGCACGTAACATGGGTATTAAGATTGAGGGGTATGAGGACTAATATGGCTAAGAAAATTTCAAAAAACCGTAAAAAAGTATTAGAACTTGTCGACCGCGAAAATATTTACTCAATTGAAGAAGCAGTAAAACTAGCAAAAGAAACAAGTTTTGTAAAATTTGATGCAACAGTAGAAGCATCATTTCTATTAAACGTTGACCCACGTCATGCTGACCAACAAATCCGTGGTGCAATGGTACTTCCAAATGGAACAGGCCGTTCACAAAAAGTTCTTGTTATTACACAAGGTGCAAAAGAACAAGAAGCTAAGGATGCTGGTGCAGATCACGTAGGTGGAAAAGAACTATTAGAAGACATCCAAAAAGGATGGTTTGACTTCGATGTTATCGTTGCAACACCAGACATGATGGGTGAACTTGGTAAATTAGGACGTGTATTAGGACCTAAAGGTCTTATGCCTAACCCAAGAACAGGTACAGTAACAATGGATGTTGCTAAAGCTGTTGAAGAAATTAAAAAAGGTAAAGTTGAATACCGTGTTGATAAAGATGGAAACATCAACGTTATCATTGGTAAAGTTTCATTCGATGATCAAGCATTAATCGAAAACTTCAACGCAATCTATGATACTATCGCAAAAGCAAGACCTGCTGCTGTAAAAGGTAAATATATGAAGAACCTTGTCGTATCGACTTCAATGGGACCTGGCGTCAAAGTAGAAATTAACTAAATTTAAAATCAAACTGTCGGATATTCTGGCAGTTTTTTTATGCTTTTTTAAAAAACTAACATTCCCTTTTAATTCATGTATGTTTGAATTAAGACAAGAAAAAGGACAAAGATACAATGAAACGATTTGTAGTTATATTATTAATACTTACAGTTCTGGTAGCATGTGCTCAAAATACAAAGACTGATGTAGAAGATAATCATGATGAAGTGGTTATTGTTGATGATCTAGACTTCATTGTGCTTTTAAAAGAAACAGGCCTTTATGAACAATACGAACCAAGTTTAAAGTTTGAGATACCATTTGATTTGCCTCAGATTTCTAATGATAAACTCTTTGTGAATGAGAAAATAGATACTGGTCGAAGTGATGAAATCCAAAGACAATTAGATAATAATTATGTTAATAACGAAGCAATTAGAAAAGAGACACAAAAGAAATTAGAAGATAATGAAACATCATTTTCGTGGGCTGCACAATCACTCTATGAAGAAACAGCCGATACTTTTGTGGTTTATTTCGCTAACTATTATTTCCCAGGTCACAGTAATTATCATCTTAATGCGTATGTTTATGAACAAGACCAAATTTTGAGGCATGATGAAATATTAAATAAAATTGGTATAGATGTTGAATCCGTGAAATCAGAGATTATGAATGATTTTAATGCTTCTGATATTGAATACTATGGAGAAATGGTGACCAGATACTTAGTTGACGATATGAATGATGAAATTATCGAAGATGGTAGCATCTATTTCAAAATGAAAGATGAATATGGTTTGTATGTTAAAGATGGTAAATTAAATGTCTTACTCGATATTTATTCCTTATTAGATGATAGTTTCTCTTCTACCATGATTTATTAATTAGAGATATAGCATAAAAAAAAGAGGTATTTAAACCTCTTTGATGTAGGTATAGTGATTTTCATTTTGATGAGAGAACTTAAAGTCTTCTACTTCAATTTGACTTAAATCAGAAAAACCTTGTTTGATTAAAGCTCTGGTAAATGCGCCACGGGCTTTTTTTGCGTGTGCACTGACTACTTTATTTTTGCCATCTTTTCTTGTTTGAAAGTGTACATGATAGACGGGGACTTTTAATGATGAATCATCAATGATACTGAAGAACTCATCTGATGCAAGATTGAGTAGTGGTTTATTTTGTTGGTTGAGATAATTGATTAACTGATCTTGCCAGTATGTTTTTAGATTGATCTCAAACTTATTGATCATATCAAGACGATATAAAGTAATTGGACTTAAGGGTTTGAGTAAACCATAGAGTGCAGAAAAGATTAAGAGATGATCATTTAGGAAAAGGATCTCTTCATCTGTTAAAGTCTTTGCGTCCAATGCATTGTAAGCTTCACCAGTATACGTGAAGATTGCAGGGGACGATTCATCCATGTTTTGAAAGTATTGATATGTATTATTTGCGATATTATTAGATACTTTAAAATCAGATTTGATTTGGTCAAATGTGAGTGATTTTAAGACGTTTTTAATCTCAGTGTTATCAAATAAGTTATTTGAGAGTTTGAGATGTGTTGTGGTTCTCTTTTGTTTTTTCGCAGGTGAAAGTAAAATAATCATTGGATTAAAGTCTCATACATAGCTTCATTAAAACCAACCAAGACACCATGTTCACCAATGAGTAAAGGTCTTTTGATGAGTTTACCATCTGTTGCGAGAAGAGAGATTTGTTCGGTCTCACTCATGGTTTTAAGTCTGTCTTTTAAATTGAGCTCACGATACATAAGACCGGTCACATTAAAAAATCGCTTGATAGGAAATCCTGATTCAACAATCCACTTTGTGAGTTCTTCTTCTGTGGGGATTTCAATCATGATATCTCTGAATTCATATTCAATATGATGTTCATTTAAAAATTTCTGGGCCTTTTTGCATGTTGAGCAACGGTCCCAACCAATAAATATGGGTTTTGTCATAGATCCTCCTAGTTTACGTCAAAGATTTCCCCGACCTCTGGAACTTTTCCATTGTCATCATCTAATCTGTTGATGAAGTCATAAGGGTTTTGTTCGATGATGGGGAATGTGTTGTAGTGAATGGGAATAACCAGTTGTGGTTTGAGAAGCTCAGCTGCTTTCACCGCATCACCAATACCCATGGTATAGTGATCACCAATGGGAATAAAGGCAGCGTCTACGGGTCCAATAAGACTCATATCAGAAAATAGGGCTGTGTCTCCTGCGTGATAAACTTTGGATGCGCCATCATCAATCACAAATCCACCTGCTAAACCAAGAGGTACGTTGGTACCATCTTCTTCGTTATAACTGGAACTGTGCCATGCAGGTGTCATTTTTACGGAACCAAATGGGAAAAAGGCGGTACCGCCCACATTCATGCCCACGGTTTCAACACCAAATTGACTGAGATAATCTGCCAGTTCAACCATAGCGATGATGGTTGCGTTATTATTTTTCGCAATTTCTACGGCTTCTCCCACATGATCATTGTGTGCATGGGTTAATAAGACGTAGTCTACCTTAACTTTATCTGCTTCTAAATCGCAAGCTGTATTGCCATTGATAAAGGGGTCAATGATTAAAGTATAATCGTTAATGGTTTCAATCATGACGACTGAATGTGCATGCCAAGAACATTTCATAACTATCCACTCCTTACATTTACTATTATACCTTAAATAATATGTGATACAATAAGGCAAGGGTGATGATATGGAAATTAGAATTTTAGACTTTTTACAAACATTACGAACGCCATTTTTAGACAAGTTTTTTAGTATATTTACATTACTTGGTAATCGTGGTGAAATATGGATCTTAATTTTTATTGTTTTATTCTTCAATAAAAAGACAAAAAGTGTGGCTATTTATGGTTTTATTGCGCTTGTTTTATCAGCGCTCAGTATTGAAGTAATCATCAAACCGATCATACAAAGACCCAGACCTTTTGTGGCAAATCCACTGATAGAATTATTAATTAAAGAACCCTTTGGATATTCCTTTCCATCAGGTCATGCCACAAGTTCATTTGCGGCAGCATTTTTCTTATATCTAAATAAAGTAAAGTATCGTACGGTTTATTTACTGCTTGCGATACTGATGGCATTTTCAAGACTTTATGTCTATGTGCATTATCCAAGTGATGTACTTGTGGGAGTGTTACTTGGGATGTTGATTGCCTTAGGTGTCAATAAACAAATGAAAAAAGACAAGAAAATAACTTTAAACTAAATTGAACTGTGCTAAAATAGACACAGTAGGAGGAATTTACATGAGAATATTAGTTACAGGTGGTGCCGGTTATATTGGCAGTCATACTTGCGTTGAACTGTTGAATGAAGGCCATGAGGTCATCGTCTTAGATAATTTATACAATGCATCTGAAATTGCATTAGAAAGAGTTAAACACATTACAGGTAAAGACTTAACCTTTTATGAAGTAGATTTACTGGACAAAGAAAAGGTCAATGAAGTCTTTGAAAAAGAAGAAATTGATGCGGTGATTCACTTTGCAGCTTTAAAAGCCGTGGGTGAGTCAGTAGACAAACCCTTAATGTATTATGAAAATAACATTACAGGAACACTTAACTTATGTGAAGTGATGCAAAAACATGATGTTAAAAACATCGTATTCAGTTCATCCGCTACAGTATACGGATCACCTGATGTGGTGCCCATTACTGAGGATGCACCTTTATCAACCACAAACCCATATGGTTCAACAAAACTCATGATGGAACAAATCCTTCAAGATTTACATGTGGCAGATCCTGCATGGAATGTGGTTATCTTAAGATACTTCAACCCAATTGGTGCCCATGAATCAGGTTTAATTGGAGAAGATCCAAAAGGCATTCCCAATAACTTAGTACCCTACATTACACAAGTTGCGGTGGGTAAATTAAAAGCCTTATCCGTATTTGGAGATGACTATGATACTCCTGATGGTACCGGTGTGCGTGATTATATTCATGTGGTTGACTTAGCTGTAGGTCATGTGGATGCATTAAATCGATTAAATCCAAATGATGGTGTTTCCATATATAATCTGGGTACAGGAAAAGGGTATTCAGTGCTTGAAATGGTAAGTGCTTTCTCAGAAGTTGTAGGAAAAGAAATTCCTTATATCATTAAAGAAAGAAGAGCAGGGGATATTGCGACTGTTTATGCTGAACCTACAAAAGCGAAAGAAGAAATTGGCTGGGTTGCAAAAAGAGACCTCAAAACCATGTGTGAAGACTCATGGCGCTGGCAAAGTAATAACCCTAAGGGGTATGAATCCTAAAAAAAACAAGGCTCGTTACTGAGTCTTGTTTTTTTGTCTGTATTGACTGGGTGAAACCCCAATCTCTTTTTTAAAGTATTGTGAGAAATAAGAAGATGTTCCAAATCCAACAATATTCGAAATTTGTGAGATGGAAAGGTCGGTTGTGGATAAAAGTTTTCTGGCCTCTTTCAATCTTTTTGTGAGTAAGTATTCAATGGGTGAGACCCCTGAATATTTTTTAAATTCATGAGAGAGATAATATTTATTTAAGAAAGTTAATTCAGAGAGTTTGTCGAGTGTGATGTTTTCTCTAAAGTGAATGTTGAGGTAGTTTTCAATAAAGACACAATCCTTATTGATGTTTGGATCTCCTTCATAGACTCTCAGTTCCGCAACGGTTCGCCTGATCACATTCATAATCAGAATTTTTAAAAGATATTCTACAATTAAAGTATTAAACATTTCTTTCTCCACAACTTCATTCACGATGGCGCGGATATAAAATAAGATCTCATGTTTGAATTCTTCATAATTATGAATGGAGTATCCAAGATCATCATCGTCGTTTAAAAACTCAATCCCTTCAATCCCCAATACAATATATTCTAAAGGATCATCTCGATCACTGAACTCAGTATGGAGTGTGTTGGCGTTGATGATGATCATATCATCTTCCCTTACAGGGATATAATCTTGTTCGCCAAACTGGAACTCACCTTTTCCTTTTACAACATAAAAAAGCTCCGTAAATGCATGAGAGTGAAGTGTTGAGTGCCAATCGACATCAAACTTAGAGCTGTCAACATATCTAAATTTAACCTTTGATAAGATATTTTTCATAATATCACCTACAAAGTATTATACCAACTTTGTCTAAAATTTGATATATCTATTGTTATGTTGGTACTTTTGAATTTTCTTTTACAAAAGCGTTATCATTTGGGCTATAATAATAATTAAATGGATGAGAGGAAACATTAAATGGAACAGAAAATACAAGATATCGCTTCTCAGTTTAATTTTGAAGGCGATTATCAAAGTAAACAGCCATACGGAAGTGGCCATATCAACGATACATTCAAATTAACTTACACAGGTGGCGATTATATCCTACAGAGAATCAACACCAACATTTTCACAAAACCTTATGAACTGATGGACAATGTTGTTAAGGTGACAGAATTTCTAAAAGAAAAAATAGCACAAGATGGGGGTGATCCAAAACGTGAAACAATGAATGTCATTCTCACAAAAGACAATGGCAATTTATTTGAAACCAGTGAAGGTGAAATTTGGCGCGCTTATGATTTTGTGCCTAATACTATATCTTATGACCTGATCGAAAACCCAGAAGACTTTAAAGCCAGTGGTGTTGCGTTTGGAAAATTCCAAAAACAATTACAGGACTTCCCAATTGAAACATTAAACTTTACAATTGATAATTTCCACCACACACCATCACGTTTTGAAAACTTCTTACGTGTTTTAAAAGAAGATTCGCAAGATCGCGCAAAAACATGTCAAGAAGAAATCAACATGATTTTAAAAGAAGAAGACTTTGTGCATACATTATGGAACCACCATCATAATGGTGATTTAAAACTCAAAGTAACCCACAATGATACAAAATTGAATAATGTTTTATTTGACAAAGAAACCAATGAAGCCATCTGTATTGTGGATTTAGATACTGTCATGCCAGGATTTGCATTAGATGACTTTGGTGATTCAATTCGTTTTGGGGCAAGTACTGCTTTAGAAGATGAAAAAGATTTAGACAAAGTAAACTTTGACATTGATCTTTTCGAAGTCTATGTTCAAGGGTTCTTAGAAGGTGCAGATGGATCACTGACTGATTTAGAAATTGAACTTTTCCCAGTAGGAGCGAAAATGTTGACACTTGAAACAGCCATTCGTTTCTTAACAGATTATTTAGAAGGCGATGTTTACTTTAAAACAGCCTATGATGATCACAACTTAGTGCGTGCTAAAACACAACTGAAGCTTGTATCTGATATGAATAACAATTGGGATGTCATGAATGATATCGTAAATAACCACAAATAGTACAGTAATGTACTATTTTTGTTTATCCGATGAAAAAGCAAGAAAACACTAGTATTGAACAACTTTACTAATGTAAACCGCTTTCACTTTTGTTTATAATGTAAGTACCTTAAGGAGGAAGAAATAGTATGAAAAAATTACTCGCAGTACTATTAGTTGGATTATTAGTATTAACAGGTTGTTCTTCAAATAATGGTGGCGAAACGCCAGAAGAACCATCAGGAAATTTAGTTATTTATGGATTAGACGGCGGATATGGCCGTGAAGGATGGGAAGCAGTGGTTGCTGCATTCGAAGAAGAATTCGGTATTGAAGTAGAACTCAAATTAGAGAAAAACATTGCTGAAATCTTACGTCCTCAATTACAAGCTGACGAAGCACCAGATGTAGTTTATTTGGCAGTAGGTTCAGAAGGTGGCGTAACGGACACACTTATAGCTGAAGAAGCACTTGTAAATATCAATGATTTATTAGACATGAAAGTTCCAGGCGAAGATGTCACAGTTAAAGAAAAAGTAATACCAGGATTCTTTGATTCAAACCGTGTACGTCCATTAGCAGACGGAAACTTATACTTAACACCACACTTCTACTCACCACTTGGACTATTCTATAACAAGAGTCTATTTGCTGATAAAGGTTGGGAACTACCAAACACATGGGATGAGTTCTTTGCATTAGCAGACAAAGCAAAAGCAGAAGGCATTGCAACATTCACATACCCAACAGCTGGATACTTTGATGGATTCTTCTCATCACTTCTAAACTCATTAGTAGGACCTGAAGTTTACAACAAACTCATGGCATATGACTTAGATGCATGGAAAACAGATGAAGTTAAAGCAGCATTTGAATTAGTAGGAAAAATTGCAGAATACACACACGAAAACACAGTTGCACAAGCAAACGGTGAAGGATTCCAAAAGAATCAATTACTCGTAATGGAAAACGAAGCACTCTTTGTTCCTAACGGTACATGGTTACCAGGTGAAATGGCTGGCGCATTAGAAGATGGACTTGAAGGCAATGTCGATCCAAACTTTGCATGGGGCTTAGCACCAATTCCAGCATCAGACTTAGGCGACAAATATTCTTCAACATTTACTGAAGAAGCATTTATACCAGCAGGCGCAAAAAATGTTGACAATGCTAAACTATTCTTATCATTCATGTATACAGATAAAGCCGCAAAACTATTCTATGACAATGGTGGCGCAGTTCAACCAATCGTTGGCAGTGATTCAATCATTCCTAAAGACGATGACAACCAAATCTACTACGGCATCTACAATGACGGTGTGAAGAGTAACACTGTAGGATTTGCAGCAGCAGAAAAAGTTGAAGGCGTTGTACTAGGCGATGTTCTATATGAAAACGTAAACGCAGTCGTAAACGGCGACAAGACAGTCGATGCATGGTACGCAGAAGTACTAGACGCAATTGCTAAATTTAACTAAATAGCATTTGAATAACACATAACGGTGGGCGCAAGTTCACCGTTATTTTATCAAAGAGGTGAAATCAATGAACAGAAAAAAACAAGAAAGACGCTTTGTCTTCTTATCATTAGCACCTGCAATCATTTTAATCGGACTATTTGTGATGTACCCAACAATCAATATCTTTGTGATGTCTTTATATAAATGGGGCGGACTGAGCGCAAACAAAACGTTTGTGGGATTGAATAACTTTAAAATACTCATACAGGATCAAAATTTTATTCAATCTTTCCAAAACACTTTACTCTTGATTGTCGTGGTCACAATCTTTACCTTTGCCTTTGCGATCTTCTTTGCAAACGTATTGGTACGAGACAATGTTAAAGGTAAAAATATCTTTAGAGTTATCTTTTATATCCCAAATATCTTATCCGTTGCTGTTATTTCCGCAGTCTTTGCGCAAATATATGCTGTTGATGCAGGCGGGTTATTAAACTCAATCATCAGAATCTTCAAACCAGACACATGGAAAAACATTCAATTCTTAGGAGACAGTAGTATCATACTCTTCTCAATTTCTGGTGCCATGATTTGGCAAGCCATTGGTTATTATATGGTTATGTATATGGCAAGTATCAGTTCAATATCAGAACACTTATATGAAGCAGCCGATATTGAAGGCGCATCAAAAATGCACCAATTCTTCAATATTACACTGCCTTTAATTTGGGAAAACATCAGAACCACACTGACATTCTTTGT
>CAYSBB010000045.1:0-9832 GCA_964429205.1 uncultured Erysipelothrix sp. | reverse complement strand
ATAATTTTTGAAACAATACTTAAATCAGATCAATTTGTACAATTGCATGATTTAACCCATCTCCTAGAGAAGTTCTAACGCATATCATTGATAATACATATGAAGTGATACCGCAAAATTTAAACACATTAAATTATGTTTATGAGCTCTTTGAATTTAACGATGATACTTTGGAGCAAGAAATCTATGATGCACTAGAGTTTCTTAAAAGATACAACATCATTATTAAAGAAGTTGATTTTGAGTCAGAAACATTGGATCAATTACTGGATGATATTCGAAGCTATATAGAAAACTCACCTTATGCTTTTGACTTAGAAACGTTGATTAAAGACTTGAGATATCACTTTCAAACTTTGGAAAATAGAGAACAAGACTTTGAAGATGACCATTTGGTATAAAATGAGATCAAATTTAGATATCAAGAATACTATGAAATTGGAAGAAAAATTGGTCGAATCTTTGAAACATACTTTAAACCCTTATCAGATTTAGAGGTTGCTTATATTACGATTTACCTCTATAAAAATAGTTTAAACAAAACACATCGAAAACGCGTGATTGTGGTATGTGCCACAGGTAAAGGCCTGTCAACACTTCTTGAAACAAGAATACAAAGGATCTTTCCAAGTATAGATATCCTTGCCACAAAGTCTTACTACCAAATTACTAATTTTTAAAACTATGAAGCAGTAGACTTTGTTATTACAACGATTCCTTTAAATCTAAGAAATGTTAAAATGGTCAATATATCTAACGTGTTATCTAAAGCAGACATACGAAAAAGTCGATATTTGATGTATGATTCAATGGATTCATTAATATATCTAAAGATGGACATGTACAAGATTTTGTTTTAGATGCAAGAAAGCGCGGTGTGCTTTTTGATATTGGTCATGGTAGTGAAAGATTAGCTTTGGTGTTGCACAAAAGTCGAAAGAAGTTGGATTTGAAATGGATTCAATATCAACGGATATTTATATGATAAATCTAGAAGATGGCCCCGCATTTGATTTTGCGACAACCATGAACAAATTCCTTTATTTGGGTTATAATAAAGAAGAGATCATCAACAAAGTTACGAAAATTCCAGCGGCAATGATTGGACTTAAAAATCAAGGTGAAATTAAACCATCATATTACCCAGATTTTACAATTTTTAAATTTGATAAACCCAAACATCCGCTGATCGATTCAAACAAGGTTGAAGTGACACTAGACAAAGGCTTTGTACCAACAAAAGTTATTGTGAAAGGAGTACTCTATGAAGTTAAGTAAAATTATCAATGCGGCTGGAAAAATGACGGTTCTTGGGGGAAGTGCAGTCAATGAAGAAGTTTCAAACACACTTAAAGAAGCCAGTAGCTCATTCTATCTTATTGAAGAATTAACCGATGTTTTAAGCAAACAAATTGCCAAGATGAATGGAGCAGAAAGTGCACATATTGTACTCAGTGCTTCCAGTGGGATTGCTCAAACTGTTGGTGCCAGTATCGCAAAAGACAATTTAAGATTAATTTTAAATCCATATGACATGACACATACAAAAAGAGAAATTCTAATTGCGAAAGGTCATATTGTTGATTATGGTACAACCATTGAAGTCCCCATTAGAATGGGTGGTGGTGTGATTGTTGAAGCTGGTTTTTCAAATGGCTGTACAATTGATCATTACGAAACTTTAATTAATGAAAATACGGCCGCAATTCTTTATGTCATTTCACATCATGCCGTTCAAAAATCTATGGTTGGTTTAGAACCCGTCATTGAACTTGCCCAAAAGCATCATCTTCCAATCATTGTGGATGCAGCGGCTGAAGGTGACTTACGTAAGTATACAGAAATGGGCGCAGATGCCGTCATTTATAGTGGTACTAAAGCACTAGAAGGCCCTACTTCAGGTCTTGTTTTAGGTAAGGAAGCATTTGTAAAAAATGTTAAACTTCAATACAAAGGAATTGGACGCGTCATGAAGATTGGTAAAGAGGGCATGATGGGTTTATATAAAGCCATTGAATTATACCTTAATAAAAAACCAGTCACAAAAGAAGTACAAGTTGCACGTCTTGAACCCTTCAATGAAAAGATTAATAATATCAAACACTTAAGTGCAACCATCACTCAAGATGCAGCTGGAAGACCCATTTATCGCGCGTCAATTCGTTTTGAAAAAGAAAACCAAGGACTTCTTGTGAATGAGAAACTACAAGAAGGCGAGCTCAAAATCTTCACAAGAGACCATAAAGCAAATGAAGGCATTTTAGAGATAGACATCCGCGATCTCAGTGATGAAGAACTCAATACAATTTATAAGAGAATTAAAGAAATTATGGAGCAACTCAATCATGAAATATAAATCATTATTTCTAAATGATAAGATCTGTTTAAACGTCTTATCACATGATTCACAAAACGCAAAAGATATTTATAAGATAACCGATGGTCATGTAATTATTGGGATGTTATCTAAAAACTATGATACCAATGAAGCGGCCATTGAAGCCATGAGCAAACTTGCGAAAGAAGTGGATAATAACCTATCCGTTGGGCTTGGTGCAGGAGATCCCAACCAGTGGAAAATGGTTGCAGAAATCTCAAAAGTTCTTCAGCCAAAGCATGTCAACCAAATTAACACAGCTGTTGGATATACACGTGGATTATTAGGACAAGATGATACCATAGTGAATGCACTTGTATCGCCTACTGAAAAAGTTGGATATGTAAATTTGGCAGTGGGACCACTGGCTTCAAAAGAAGAAATTACCATGATCCCCATCAAAACAGCCATCGCCATGTTAAAAGAAATGGGCGCAAGTTCTATTAAATTCTTCCCGATGAATGGTTTAAAAACGAAAGAAGCTTATAAGGCGGTTTGTGAAGCTTGTGCAGAAACAAACTTCATGTTGGAACCAACAGGGGGGATTGATCTCACAAACTTTGAAGAGATACTTCAAATTGCACTGGATGCAGGGGTGCCACGCATGATCCCGCATGTCTATTCATCAGTGATCGATAAAGAAACAGGCTTAACACGCTTGGATGATGTTCAAAAACTTTATGATATCATGTTAAAACTTACAAATAAGTAATATAAACACAAAAAAAGGTCGGAATTATCCGGCCTTTTGTGTGTAACGATTAATGATAGAAATCAAAGTATTAAGGTTCAAGGATTTTCAGAATATAGCCATCATCTGCATAGCTTATGACCATATCTTTAAGTGGCTTGGGATAATCAAGTGAAGTATCAGTGTCATAACCACCCATTGCATAGCCTTCTTCAACCACAAATTCATTTTCAGAAATAAACTTTATAATGCTGCCTGGCCCCATCTTATCAGGAATCGTTTCACTATAATAAACATGGTCTTTGTCTAATGCGAAATATGAGAGCGTGGGTTGTTGTTTCAGTTTTTCATTATCTGCCTTTAAAAGTGCAACATCTTCTTTAAGACTCTCTAGTTGTGTATTTAAATTGGTGATTGTTTTGTTTAATTCCTCAACGTCACTTTTTGTGCTTGCTTGATTTGAGCATGCTGTTAATGCCATCAAAACAATCAATAAAGCACTCATTCTTTTAGCCATCAATAAATCCGCCTTTCATCTTAATTCTAGTGTATCATATTCATTTTTAATATACATGAATTATTTTATAAACTATGACTGTTGTAATTGTATAACTCTTTAATACCATTTTTAGAAGGCAAGACGATAAATAGAATACTTAATAAATAAAGTATTTGACACCAAACAATGACTGTTTGATAGGGGAAAATATCTCCCAGATATCCAATCACAAGTTGCCCTAACATAATCGAGATTGAAAATGAAATAGAAAAGAAACTGTTCACTTTTGCTCGATGTTTTGGATCAAGGCGGTGTTGTACAGCGGTGGTTCGAATAATGGCACTATTCATACCGGCCAAACCAAGGACGAAGCGGGCGAAACACATGAGTGTAAAAGGCATCAATAAAAATGTGGCGTCTAAGAAAACGAAGATGAAATAAACAAATACCGCATCTACATAACGATGATGATCATTAATCACCACAACTGAGTGAAGTAAACCACTAAACATATACATAGCAGAGCATAACGCACTGATAATCTCAAAATCATAAATGGTAAAAGTATCACTGGTCGCAAAGAATGGATACCATAAATTAGAACCAGCATTTGAAAACATCACAATAAAAAAAAAGATTTAAACACTGGTTAATTTTCGATCATGTCTTAAATAAGCCAAGCCTTATTTTAAATCTTCAATTAAAGTGAATCCTTCAGGTGTAGGAACTGTATTAAAAACAAAATCATATTTGATATTACTTTCGATGATGACATCAATCGTACTTAAAATGGTGTAGATAAAGAATAAAGTTGCCAAGCCATAACGATTATATAAAAATAAGGAGATGGGTGAGACAATCACCTGACATAAAGGATAGATGGTCGACATCAACGCAAACCCACGGCTATAGTTCTTTTTATCAATAATCTGCGCTGAAATACTTTGCGATGCAGTATCAGAGATAATCCCAAACAAACTGATGATTGAAATAATCCCTAAATATGTCCAATAAGAGAACCAATAAAAATGCACAAAAATTCCCGCAAATAAAAACATAAGAATAAGTAGCTTCTCATTTTTTAAGAGTACTTTTAAAGGGTCGTGTCGATCAATATAAGGTTCCACTAATAGGGAAAAAAGAATGCTTGAAATCATACTGATAGCAGTAAAAATTCCAGAGACAAGTGTTGATTTTGTATTATCAAATATAACCGAACCAAATGCAATGGTAGCCCAACACCACCCAAGACAGGTATAAATGTTCCAGTAATCATTAAGATACTATCTTAATAATCTTTATGATCGTTACCAAAAGCCAATTTTCATCGTAGAAAATGGTTTGGGTGCAGAAGATACACTCATCACACTTGAAGATGGCACAAAGACTGTTGAAGAAGCACATAAAGATGGTGTTGAAATCATGGGTTATACAGCTTGGGGTTGTATCGACCTTGTAAGTTTTACCACTGCAGAAGTGAGAAAGCGTTATGGCATGATCTATGTTGATTTACAACAAGATGGATCTGGGTCATTAGACCGTTATAAGAAAAAGAGTTTCTATTGGTATAAAGATATCATTGAATCCAATGGTGTAAACTTAAAGAAGTAATCACCACACAACAAACAAAAACACCTTGAGTGACACATGATTCAAGGTGTTTTTACAGATGTAAAAATATTGTTTTTTTCTATTAAATAAGATATAATCCACTTTATGTTTACAAATAGAAGAAGGAATTTTATGATACAAAAACTAAAGCACGAACACTTTGACCAAATTTATGATCTTTTAGAAGCAAATTTTATACCTGAAGAATACAGATCTTATGAAGCACAAAAAGAACTTTTAAATAATCCGTACTATACAATCTATGCACTTTATACTGAAGATGATGAAGTAAAAGCATTTTTAAGTGTATGGGACTTTAAAGATTTTGCGTACTTTGAACACTTTGCGGTAAACGCAAAACATAGAAATGGTGGTCTTGGCGGAAAATTTCTCAATCAACTGATTGAAGAAATAGACAAAGATGTCTGTTTGGAAGTTGAGATTCCAACATCTCAAGATGCACACAGAAGGATTGGGTTTTATGAGAGAAATAACTTTTTCCTCAATGAATTTCCTTATGTGCAGCCTTCATTAAGAGGCGGAAGTGATGCGGTACCTTTATACATAATGACGACTTCAAGTAAGATAGATTCGAAAACTTTTAAAAACATCAAAAAAACACTCTACAAAGAAGTTTATGGTGTTATTTAATCATTTCTAAATGCTTAAAATATATGAAAGTGTTTACATAATAAAAAATCTGTGCTAAAGTAACTTCATGGATAGTGATTGTTAATAAACAAGCTAAACCTACATCTGAAACCCAAATGGGTCTTTTGTAGGTTTTTTTATTTGAAAGGATGTGAAAAAATGATCATAAAGAAGATTCTAAACAATAACGTGATTGTTACTGAAGATGAAGAACAACATGAAGTTATTGTGATGGGTCTTGGTATTGGATTTCAGAAAAAAGTCGGATTGGAAATTGATGAATCTAAAATCGACAAAATATTTAAAATCCAAGAAAAAGAAACTAAAAATGCGATTGATATATTAGAGTCTGTACCGGTTGAGTTTTTAGAAATCAGCACAAAAATCATCAGTTTTGCAAAAACACTTGTGGGAAAACCAATGGATGACATTATATTTGTATCGCTTGCGGATCATATTCACAGTTCTTTAGAAAGATATAAAGAAGGTGTTGTCTTAAGAAATGCATTACTTTGGGATATAAAACAGTTTTACAAAGAAGAATACAAAATTGGCTTATATGCAATCGAACTTTTGAACAAAAAATTTGATGTAGAATTATTAGAGGATGAAGCAGGGTTCATTGCACTTCACTTTGTGAATGCACAACTTGAAGAAAGTGTTGAAAGTACCATGCAGCTGACAGAAATAATTCAAGACATCACCAACATTATTAAATATAATTTCCAAGTTGAAATCGATGAAGATTCAGTCTATTACTATCGTTATATTAATCATATTAAATCTTTCGCACAAAGACTTTTGAATAATAAAACATATGATACGGATGAAGACTTAGAAATTCTTGATCTCATAAAGGCAAAATATTCGAATGCTTATGCATGCGCAATGAAAGTTGGAAATTATATTCAAAATAAATTCAACTATACAATCAGTATGGAAGAAATGGTATATCTAACAGTCCATATCCAACGCTTAGTATATTTAAAGTAAAGGAGGCAAAAACATTTAAATTAGTAAATGGATGGTGACATTGAGTTGGCCAAACCTTCACCCAATACAAAAAAAGATGGAGGTATAAAATGGGTAAATATAATGAATTAGTCAATCAAATCATTCGTAACATCGGTGGTAAAGAGAACATCGCACAAGTCAGACACTGTGTCACAAGATTGAGATTTAATCTTGTTGATGATGGTGCAGCAGATGAAGTTGCGATTAAAAACATCGATGGTGTTGTCACAGTTGTAAAAGGTGCAGGACAATTCCAAGTCGTTATAGGAAATCATGTACCGGATGTTTATAAAGAGGTTTTAGAAGTAACAGGTATTCAAAATCAAGATGTAAGATCTGCTCAAAAAGTCAGTTTTAAAGATAGAGCCTTTGACTTGGTGACAGGAATGTTACTGCCTTCAATTTCTATTTTGAGTGCTTCAGGAATTATCAAAGGGATCGCGGCCATTCTTGTTGCGACAGGTGTTGTAGCGGGTGATAGTTCTGTCTATACACTTTTAGATGGTATTGGTAGTGCCATGATGTTTTTCTTTCCAGTATTTGTTGGGTTAAACACATCACGTAAACTTGGTATGAATGAAAACTTAGGTCTAGCAATTGGGGTTATCTTAACCTTACCTGCTTTAAATGGTGTTGACCTTACATTCTTTGGAAAAACATTCAACGTAACCTATACAGAAACAGTGCTTCCTGCATTCTTAATTGTTCTAATGGCAGCACCCTTAGAAAGATTCTTCAATAAAATCATTCCAGATGTTGTGAAGAGCTTCATCACACCTGTATTTGTATTATTGATCTCAATTCCAATTGGATTTCTTCTAATTGGACCATTTGCTAATTTAATCAGTTTATTCTTAAGTGATATTGTTCAAAAACTCATCGCATTCAGTCCAGTATTAGCCGGTTTAGTATCAGGTGTCTTTTGGCAAGTATTTGTCTTGTTTGGGGTTCATATTATGGTTCTAATTCCATCCATCACAAATTTAATGAGTGGTGTTCCCGATCAATTTATAGCATTTATTACTGTTGTATCATTTTCACAAATGGCGGTTGTTCTTGCAATTTGGATTAAATCTAAAAATAAAAAGCTAAGAGAAATTGCGCTTCCTGCTTGGATTTCAGGAATCTTCGGTGTTACAGAACCTGCAATTTATGGTGTAACACTTCCAAGAATTAAATACTTCTTTGTATCCATGATTGGTGGTGGCGTTGGTGGTGCACTTGTTGGACTTCTTGATGTGTATGCTTATAATATGACCGGAATGGGTGTCTTTGCGTTAGCAGGTTTTATTCCTTTAGAAGGTGGATTTAAAAACTTAATTAATATTATCATTGCTGTTGTAGTGGCATTCTTAGTTGGTTTTGTACTCACAATGATTATGTATAAAGATGAAGGTGATGATTTAGAAGTTGCGTCACTTGAGCCTACATTAAATAATGAAAAAGTTCAAAGTCCCTTAATTGGAAAATTAGATAAATTAGAAAAGTCAAAAGATGATGCATTTGCAACAGGTGTTTTAGGCAAAGGAGCTTTAATCACACCTACAGAAGGCAAACTCTATGCGCCTTTTGATGGTATTGTTACAGTGCTTTTCCCAACACTACATGCCATTGGTATGATTTCTGATAATGGTACTGAAGTTTTAATTCACGTAGGGATTGATACTGTAAATCTAGATGGCAAACATTTTAAATCACATATCAATCAAGGTGATGTCGTGAAAAAAGGCGATTTACTTTTAGAGTTTGATATTGATGCAATCACAAGTGAAGGGTACAGTTTAGAGACCCCGGTAATTATTACAAATACAAACGATTACTTAGATATTCTTGTAACTGATGTTCAAGATGTCGGTTTAAATGATACAATTATTACAGCAATAATGTAAAAAAATCCAAGTGATTAACAAGCTTGGTAGAAAGGATAAAGTATATTCTTTGTTTGAATATACAAGGTGAAAATAATGAGTAGATTTCCAGACGGATTTTTGTGGGGCGGTGCAACAGCTGCCAATCAATTAGAAGGTGCTTATAATGTAGATGGACGCGGTCTTGCGAATGTGGATGTAACACCACATGGCGATGAAAGATTTAAAGTCATTTCAGGCGAAAGAATTATGCTTGATTTTGAAGAAGGTTATCACTATCCAGCTAAGGAAGGCATTCGCTTCTACGAAAAATTTAAAGAAGATATTAAACTCTTTGCGGAAATGGGATTTAAAACATTCAGACTCAGTATCGCATGGACGCGTATCTTCCCAAATGGTGATGAAGAAGAACCCAATGAAAAGGGACTTCAGTTCTATGAAGATGTCTTTAAAGAACTTAAAAAATATGATATTGAACCTTTGGTCACCATTACACACTTCGATTTTCCAATTCACTTAATCAAAGAATACGGTGGTTGGAGAAATAGAAAAGTTGTAGGTTTTTATGAAAATTTAGTCACTGTTCTATTCAACCGCTATAAAGGTTTGGTAAAGTATTGGCTTACATTTAATGAAATTAATATGTTACTGCATGCACCTTTCATGGGCGCAGGTATCTTGTTTGAAGAAGGCGACAATAAAGAACAAGTTCTTTATCAGGCAGCACACCATGAACTACTCGCAAGTGCACTTGCAACAAAAATAGCACACGAAGTAGATCCAAATAATATGGTTGGATGTATGCTTGCTGGTGGTGAGTATTATCCAAATACCCCCAATCCATTGGATGTTTTTGAAGCAATGGAAAAAGACCGTGAAAACTACTTCTTTATCGATGTTCAATCACGTGGTGCTTATCCTGGATATGCTTTAAAATATTTTGAAAGAAATAATATTGAAATTGAAATGGAAGAAGATGACTTACAAATATTAAAAGAGAATACGGTTGACTTCATTTCATTCTCTTACTACTCATCAAGAGTTGCATCAGCAGATCCTGAAGTCTTGGATCAAACAGCTGGTAATATCTTTGCAAGTATTAAAAATCCATACTTAAAAGC
>CAYSBB010000044.1:1891-9909 GCA_964429205.1 uncultured Erysipelothrix sp. | reverse complement strand
TTTTTTCATATTAACACTTCTTTCTCATTTAATTATATCAAATAAAGAAATCGAATACACGGAATCTACATTTCATTAATTTTATATTGCGTGATGTTTCAACATCATGTATACTTAAAAACAGCACCTTATGTCCTATCGTGCTAAGTAAAAACAACCATACAGTGATGCGTGGTTGTTTTCTTTTTGTATGAGACAAATTAAAAAAGTAGAAACTAATCTACTTTGTTTTTTCTTATATTGGTCGGAGTAACAGGATTCGAACCTGCGACCTCTTGCACCCCATGCAAGCGCGCTACCAAGCTGCGCCATACTCCGGTTCATATATAATACCACAAATTTTAATTATTAAAAGCGTTAGATAAAAAACTATATGCTATAATGACTTAGAAATGAGTGATAATATGAAAAAATATTTAATTATATCCGATTTAGATGGCACACTGGCAGATGTTGATCATCATGTCAATGAAACCACTAAGTCTTACATAAGAAGTTTACTGGATGATGGTCATATATTCTATATCGCAACTGGTCGTATGAAAGCCTTGGTAGAAGATGTTGCCAAAGACATTGATGATCGCGTCAGAATGATTGGATCAAATGGCGGTATAGTACAAACACATTCTGGCTTTGAAGTCACACATATTGATGAAGAAGAGAAAATGAAACTCTATGATTTTGTGATTGAAGAAAATATTCCTTCACTCTTTTTTACAGATCATGATGTGTATTATACAGATTTTATTCCTGAATTCTTTGACATTCCGACACGATATGGAAATGTCGTTAAGAAATTAGAATCACGTGATGAACTGAAAGAAAAAGACATTATCAATGCCTTACTGATGGCACATCACTTAACCGATCCTGATTCACTTCTGGAACCCGCAAGAAAGAAACTCAAGAAAATCTTAGACTGTAACATTGCCAGCTCAAATGTTTTCAACTTAGAAATTTATTCAAAAGACACCTCTAAAGGTGAAGCGTTGAAAAAGATCATGGCATACCACAACATCAGTGAAGATAATGTGGTTGCGTTTGGAGATGGCTTTAATGATGTCTCCATGTTTAAAGTTGCGAAGACAAGTGTTGCGATGGACAATGCACCACAACTCGTAAAAGATAATGCCACTCATACCACACTTACCAATGGTGAGAACGGTGTTGTGAAGTTTTTAAAATCCTTTTTATAGACAGGAAAAAAAGATGATTAAACACCATCTTTGATTTCTTGTGAACTTACAATAAGAATTCCCGTATTACCTAATGGGAGTTCTTTTTTTACGTTTCCTTCATGGAATAAATATGCTCCACCTGAAGGATATCCTTCTTCATCCGCATACGTATTCACTAAAAGAACATGTGGTTTTAAGATTGCGAGCTGTGTCGCTAAATCATTTAAACCTTCATTACGCCATTCCGTTGGATTAAACTCAAGTGAAATTGGCCACAGTACTGCATCTGGATCCATTGCATTCAGTGCTAGAATATTATCCATATATTCCAAATCACCATAGCTTGCGATCACAAACTTTAATCCACGGTAATTAATCATGGTATAACCATCACCATTACCATAGCGTTCATCATCACTTGGTTTCCATTTACTGCTTTTACTTCTTTGAACAAAAACAACATTACCGCCACCATCAATCAATGCGTAGCTATTATAAATAATGCCATTATCATCACGTTCAAGAAATCCAAATCCCAAACCAGTACGACGTTTTTTAGCCACTTCACGTAACAATAAGATTTCTTTACTATCAACGTTCATTGATAATCCTAAATCCTCTTCATAGTTACCGGTTAACTTATGTGCGCCTCTTAAGTACCCGTCCCCCAAGCACAAAAGATCAACACTCAAAAACTCACTTAAATAACTATCAATTTGTTCGACCTGCGCTTCGACAGTATCATTTAAGTTCGCCGACAATAGTGCAATTCTCATATGATCACCCCTAATCTATAATCACAAATATTCATAGTATCATTATACCACACTTTCGGCCACTTCCTTAATTTTCGTAAATCGCATTAAAAAACACCGTTTTGAGGCGGTGTCATTAAGTTTATGCTTTCACTAATTTTTCTTTAGCTTTATCAACTAAAACATTGAGTTCTTCAACTCTTAAGACCAGTAACAATATGAAGTATACGATGACCGCAAGAAGTACAGCTGAGAATAATCCAATGATTAAACCCATACGTCCAGGGCCAACTAAGCCACTCACATGCACATAAGAATAATGTGCTACTAACCCCATTACAATTGAAGCGAAGGTAGATTTGATAAATACAACCAATGATTTACCAATACCAAATCCACCAATCTTATTTCTTAATTGAACAATTAAAATAAGTGCGGTGATTGTATTTGCGAGTGATGTCGCAAGTGCCAACCCTCTATGTTGCATACTTCTTACTAAAACAATATTTAAAATCACATTGATCCCCAGCGCAATTGCTGAGTTTACCACGGGTGTTTTTGTATCATGAAGGGAATAGAACCCACGACGTAAGAATTGGTGGATGGCGCTGGCCAGAATACCAATTGAATAAAATGCCAAAGCACCCGCCGTCATGAGTGTGTTCGTATGAGTAAACTTACCACGCTCAAATGCCAACTGCACAATGGGAACACCTAATACAATCATGCCTACCGCTGCAGGAATTGTGATCATGAGGATGATATTCATTCCCTGTGTGATTACATTTTTAAACCCTGTCTTATCATCTTTATTTGCTTCTGTAGATAAGTGTGGGAAAATAACAGTCATAATTGAAGTAATAAAGATTCCCATAGTAATGCCTTCAAGACGTCTCGCATAGTTTAAAGAAGAAACACTTCCTGCAGTTAAAGAAGATGCCATAGAATTATCTACCATAGAGTTGATATCCCCTATCGCAACACCCACTAAAACTGGTGGAATCATATGCATGACTTTTGACATATACTTATCTTTAAGATCAACATGATATTTATATTTATAGTTTAAAGACTTTAAGCTTACCATTTGAACGATTAGTGGTGATGCTTGTGCAATCACATAAGTGACCATTAAACCACGAACATCAAAATAAGGTGTTAAGACTATCAGGAAAAAGATAAGAATAATATTTGTGATCAATCCTGTCACAGCTGATTCCTTAAACATTCCTTCACTTTGAAGATATCCTCGGTAAACACCAATAATAGATGAAAAGAAAATACTGGGTAGTCCAATTCTAGAAAGTAATACTACAAGCTCAAAGCTCTCACCTTCTAATCCTTTTGCTAAAACCCTTAAAAGTAAGGGCGCAAATACAATTGCCACGAAGATTAATAATAATGCTACAATTCCAATAATGTTAATAAAGTTGTTTAAATGTGCTTGTTTTCCTTCTTTACCTTCTTCTTTTTCAACTTGAGATAAAACAGGAATTAAAGTAGTTCCAATACTGCTTGAAACAACTCCCGTAAACATTGAGATTGTAACAAGTGCCAAGAAGAATGCATCTGTTTCTGAGCCAGATCCATATTTGGCCGCAATGAGTGATTCACGGACAAATCCCATGATTTTAGATATAAATGAGAATATTGCCAACATCATCACTGTTTTTGTTGCTTGTGTTTTTTTAGACACGACTAACCAGCCTCCAATCGCAAACTACATTATACTTCTTTTAAAAAATAAAAATACTGTTATTTCAACAATTCTTTTATTTCACATACTTTCTTAATCTAATAATTAATAGGGTTGATACGATATAAAGTGATGCACTCATGATAAATGGTGAGATAATATTTTTAGCATAAATCCATCCCGCCACAAGTGAGCCTAAAATCATACCCAGTGATTTCATCGTGTTATGATACCCCACCATTTCACCTTGAATATCATGGTCTGCATATTCAACCGTTCTTGATTGAAGTAAACTCACAGGCATTGTATCAAAGCCCATTGCAATAACACCAAAACTCATAAAACCAAGTGCACTTGATTTTAAAAGCACCATTGGGATAAAGAGTGCCGTAATCCACATAAAGAGAACGCTGATATTACGCTCAACTTCCTTAGACTTCACAATACGCATTGCAATGGTGAAGTTAAGAAGCAGTGCCAAGATGCCCACAAGTCCTTTGGTAATCCCATTTGCGGAGGATGGTAAATTCAGTGCATCCGCAATAAAGTATGAAAAGGTTTGTGTTAAAGATGTCGATGCTGTACTGATTAAAAAGACAATCCAAAAGTTCATCGTTAGCTTTTTATTTAATGGTCTGTCTGTTTTTATAATGGGACTGCTTGATTGAATCACACGTTTTACATCAACTTTATCTTCAGTTGGATTGGACTCAAGTAAAACATAATACAATAGTCCTACGGTGATAAGTAACAATACTTGAATCACAAAAGGAATCTTTAATGAGTAATCCCCAATGTAACCCCCTAAAAAGTATCCCACTGTACCAAAAACGGAGAATATGGTGACCATCTTTGTGATGTTTTTTGATTTATCTCCTGGGTTTGATTTCTCCACAACATAAAGCCCTGTCCCCACAAACTGAGCAGAGACAAAAGCACCCGAAATAAAACGTGCCATGATAATAATGATAGGGTTAGCACTAAAACCAAAGATTGCTTGACCAGCAGCATAACCTACAGATCCAATCAGTAACATGGTTTTTGCTTCTATATAACGAGACATAATCCCCCAAAATGGTGAAAACGCAAAGTTAGTCAAAGACATCGCCGCAAAAACAATCCCAAACATCGTGCTGGGAAAGTCCATTGATTTTAAATATGCAGGTGTAATGGGATGTGCTAAGTTTGCGGCTACCCCTTGGAGTGCATGAATCATAATCATGATACTCACAGTACTCCATTTATTATGTAATTTATTTTTCAATCGATTCATCCTTTCGCCTTCATATTCTAAAGAAAGAATTACCCATAAGCAAGCTTATCACTTTATGATCGCTTGGACTGTCTTTCTAAACTCAGGCACAACGCGCTCTTCAAACCAAAGATTCTTCACTTCCCACCTTCTATTGAGTGGTGAAGGATGGACCAGTGGAAAATACTTTGGAAGATATTCATCATAATGACGGACTGTCTCCGTAAGGTTTTTCTTCATATCATCTTTGAGGTATTCTTTAACAGCATAACTTCCAATTAAAACAACAAGTTCAACTTCAGGCATCAAAGCTAAAAGTCTTGGATGCCACTTTTTCGCAAATTCTTTTCGTGGCGGTAAATCACCCATCTTGGCTTTTCCTGGGAAATAAAAATCTAAAGGTAAGACTGAAATTAAGTTTGATTCATAGAATATTTCTTCATCAACACCCATCCACATTCTTAACTTATCACCACTTTTATCACGAAACACATCTTCTTTGAGTTGCGTTTTAATGCCTGGTGCTTGACCAATTAAAACAATCTTCGCTTTTGGATGGGCATAAAAAATAGGTGCCCAACCTTTTTCAGTAAATTCAAGTTCATCTTGCATGATTTCTTCTCTAATTTTTTCAATTGTATCCACTTTTAATCACCTATTCATATCATATCATGTAAAACTAGGCGTACACACGTCTTTAGCTATCGAAAGTTTCTTCATTTTAGTCTATAATAAAGCAAGGAGGTCTTTATGCTACAAATAAATATCAACGAAACATTTTATAACATCACTCAAGCTCATCCAAACTTGAAAGATGTTCTCATAGATTTGGGCTTTAAACCCATGGCAAATATGCAAACATACCAAACGGTTGGACGTGTCATTACTTTAAAAAAAGCACTTCAACACATTGGTCTTTCACCTGATCAAGCACAAAAAATTTTAAATGAAAAGGGACTGGAGGTCACATTCTATGAGTAAAACAGAAGAACTGGGTACCCTCATACTCAAACTACATGATGGTGTTGACCCAGAAATCGTTAAAGAAGAATTTAGAGAAAAATTTGGTACTGTCACATCCGCTGAAATCATGCAGATGGAACAAAAACTAGTGGATAATGGCATGCCTGCATCTGAAATCCAAAGACTTTGTGATATCCACGCAGATGTCTTCAATATGTCAATTGAAGAAATCCATGCTGTACGACCAGAACATGAACGCGAAGGACACCCTATTAAAGTCTTAAAAGATGAAAATAGAGCCCTTGAAAAACACTTAGAAGACATGTTCTTTTATACAATTCAATATGAAACATCAAAAAGTGATGAAGATCAATTCAAACTTTTAAGTAAAGTCAATGAACTCTTTGACATCAACAAACACTATGGAAGAAAAGAAAAACTCTTCTTTCCACTCATCGAAAAATATGGATTTGATGCAGCACCAAAAGTAATGTGGGGCGTAGATGATGAAATTAGAGATGACCTCAAAGCCTTTGAGAAAAAGATTCAAGATAAAGACACAAAAGATCTCAATCATGTTTTCACAGCTTTAAGAAAACGCATAGAAGATATGATATTTAAAGAAGAAATGATCATGCTTCCCATGATTTCAGAAAAAGCCACGAAAGAAGAATGGCTTGAAATTGCCTATGACTCAGAAGAAATTGGTTATTGCTTAGTATCGCCAAAAGAAAAATGGTACCCTCATGAAACAAGTTTTTATGAGCGCGTCAAATCTGATTTAGACTTTAAAGACCAAAAAATTCACTTTGGAAGTGGCGTTTTAAGACTTGAAGAAATTGAAGGCATCTTCAACAACTTACCCATTGATATCACATTTATTGATGCTGATGATAAATTTAGATACTTCAACCAAGCTAAAGATCGCATCTTTGTTAGAGCACGTGCTGCCTTGGGAAGACAAGTCCAACATTGTCATCCACCCAGAAGTGTTGAAATGGTAGAAGGCATTATTGAAGATTTAAAATCTGGTAAAAAAGACAGTGAAAGCTTCTGGCTTAATATGGGTGAGAAAATGATTCACATCAGCTATCATGCCATAAGAAATGAACATGGACTCTATCTTGGAACTTTAGAAGTGAGCCATGATATCAATCCCTACCGCATCATAGAAGGAGAGAAAAGATTAAGAGATGAGTAAAAAAGCTGTTATTTTCGATATGGATGGTGTTATTGTTGATTCAGAACCTATCTATATGCAAATGTTTTATGAACTATTTAAAGCACACAAACAAGATGTAACCCTTGATGACATCTATACAGTCATAGGTACATCAACTGAAAAGACATGGGAAATCCTTGGAAACTTCTGGGATCCCGTTTTAGATATGGACACAATTTCAAATCACTATCATGAATTTGAACCCACACTAGAATTTGTTTATGAAGACCTGATCTTCCCACATATGCGATATCTTCTTAAAAGACTTAAAGAAGAAGACATTCTAATTGGACTTGCTTCCGCTTCATCTAGAATCGCCATCAACAATGTCATTACAGACACAAATATAAAAGATGCCTTTCATTCCACAATCAGTGGTGAGGAAGTAGTCGCTTCAAAACCAGCACCTGATGTCTACCTAGAAACAATGCAAAGACTGGGCGTCAAACCCGAAAACACCATCGTCATTGAAGATTCGCCATCAGGTATTAAGGCAGGTAAAAGTGCGGGTGCTACAGTCATTGCGATCAAAGACCATCGCTTTGGATTAGACCAATCACAAGCTGACCATCACGTAAAAGACTTAATGGAAGCATACAACCTCATCATGACTTTATTTGAAATCTAAGAGCCCTTTGGCTCTTTTTTCATACTAAAAAGACACCCAGACAAAGTCAGGATGCCTCATTAGGTCAGTTATGAACATCATTTAGAAAACCGGGGGAAAATATAGGTGATATTCTAAACAACATCCAACTAACTGCAATGTTACAGCTTAGATATACATCTAAGGTAAAAGCTATCGCATTTACAAGTATTATAACAACTTTAGTGCTATACGTCTCAATATTTGCATCAACAATATATTATTTTTATTAATAGACATTCTTTATTATTTAATGGCTGTTACTTTACTCCAAAGTTCATTCATGATGGGTTTGACTTGAGCATT
>CAYSBB010000044.1:0-1791 GCA_964429205.1 uncultured Erysipelothrix sp. | reverse complement strand
GCATCAATAACTGTATCATCAACATAGACTGGATTCATCGTTTTTTTCATATTTACAAGCCAGTCATATGCTTCATTGAGTTCATCTTGGTTTTCAGTATTCATTGAATAACCTAAAGCTTTTAAAGCCACCATGAATGCATCACGCTCTGAGTTATAGAAAAAGTTGTTGTCTTTATATTCTTCATCTAACAGAATATCCCAACCCAAATTTTCAATTTTACTTGGATTAATGGTTTCTTTATTATAAACAAGACCCACTGACCCTACAAAGTAAGGTACAGAATAAATATTATCTGGGTCATGATGTGCATTTAAATATGCTTCATCTATATTGACATAGTTTGGAATTTTTCCAAAATCTAAAGTTTGTAGTTTATCTTCTTCAATAAGACGTTGAATCATATAATCTGATGGAATTAAAACATCATAATCTTCACTGGATAATTTTGTATACATCAGTTCATTGGATGAGAAAATATCATATTGAACACGTACACCAAATTCTTTTTCAAAATCACGGATGACAGTTCGGTCAATGTACTCTCCCCAGTTATATACTTTTAAAACTTGTTTGTCACTTTTTGAACATCCTGCAAGTGCAAGGCTGATTAATAATACAGCGAGTAATTTTTTCATTTGTTTTCCTCCTAGGCGCTGAGCGCTTTTTTACTGGTGTTCTTTCTTAACACCGGTACAACATTGATCACAATTAAGAATAAGGATACAACCCCTACCATAATCGTGCTGAGTGCATTGACTGATGGATTAATGCGTTTAGACATTGTATACACCATCATTGAAATATTATTGACCCCATTGCCACTCACAAAATATGAAATCACAAAGTCATCAAATGACATGGTAAATGCAAGGAGTGCCGCAGAAATAATGCTGGGGGTAATTTGTGGCAGAATCACCTTTGTGAGTGTTTGAGTGGGGGTGGCTCCAAGATCCATCGCCGCATCCGCAAGGTTTGGATCTAACTTTCTAAGTTTTGGCAAGATTGTTAAAATAACATAAGGAATACTAAAGGCAATATGCGCCAGTAACATCGTCATAAAGCCACGAGGCACTCTAAATGCGATAAACAGTAACATCAAACTGATCGCCGTTACAATCTCAGGATTCATAATGGGTAAGTTATTGACTTGAAGTACAATACTTCTTAAGAGTTTCTTTGAATTCACAAGACCAATGGCACTGAGTGTCCCCACAAGTGTTGAGATAAATGTAGATAGTAAAGCTACTACTACTGAAACTTGAACTGCTGCCATCATTTCACGATTCGCAAATAAATCTTCATACCATCTCAAAGAAAAACTTGAGAACTGAGTGAGTGATTTACTGGAATTAAATGAGAAGATAATCATAATCACAATGGGTAAATAAAAGAAGATCAGCATTGCGATTAAACTCAAGAGTTTTGAAAATTTATATTTTTTAAATCCAACCATTATGCCACTCCTTTCGCTTGTTTTGATTGATTTTGAACATCTTGGTCAAAACGTTGTGCTAAGTGCATTGATAGCATGATGATCACTGCCATGATTAATGAAATGGCAGAACCAAAGTTCCAGTTTCCCACCTGCACAAATTGATTCTCAATCAGGTTACCAATTAAGACATACGATCCACCACCTAAGAACTGTGGAATCACAAATGTTGAAACAGCGGGTAAGAACACCAGGGTAATCCCTGAAATAACACCAGACAAGGAAAGTGGAAAGACCACTCTAAAGAATGTTTCAACACGGTTTGCGCCCAGATCATAACTGGCTTCAATTAAAGA